>DATKFO010000599.1:0-4579 GCA_035544355.1 Thermoanaerobaculia bacterium | reverse complement strand
CCGCCGCCACCGCACTCCTAGACTTTTTTCGCGAACATGTACGCGACGCCTACGCCAATCAGATACAGCACGGCGTACTTGAACTTCTGCACGGGAGCGTGATGCCAATCATTCTTCTCGTTGTTTCGGAGTGCGGTGGCGACTGGTTGCTGAGGGGGCGTGCGATTGATTCGAAGCCTCCTCAGTCACCAGCCACCAGTCACTCCTTCCTCAGTTCAATGACGGTGATCTCCGGCGTCATCCCCAGGCGAAACGGAAGCACCCAATAGCCCGTGCCGGTGTTCACGTAGAGCCACGAGGCGTCGCGGCGATACAAGCCCATGTGATACGGCAGGAACAATCCCGCGAGCGAGATGTGCAGCGGACGGAATCCGCATTGGCCGCCGTGCGTGTGCGCGACGAGCGTGAGCGGAATCGCGCGCTTGCGCGATTCCGCGAACACGCGCGGCTGATGTGCGAGCACGATCGGAATTGCATCCGCGGGTTTTGCCGCGAGTGCTTTGCCGAGATCGGGTGCGAGTCCGCGACGATCGAGTTGTTGTGCTGCGTAATCCGAAACGCCGGCGATCCAGAGTTTGTCGAGCGCGACGCCTTCGTTCACGAGGAGGCGGATGCGGCTGCCGCGCAAGCGCGTGATGACATTCGTCGGATTGCCGTAGATCTCGTGATTGCCGAGGACGGCGAGGAGCGGCGTCGATGGCGGCAATGCACGCGTGCCGTCGAGCAGCTTCGGGACGTGGTGCGGATCGTCGTCGATGAGATCGCCCGCGAGCAGCACGACGTCGGGCTTCTGCGCGGCGGCGGTCGCGAAGATTTTTTCGAGGCGGCTCGGGCGCGTGAAGAGTCCGACGTGCAGATCGGCCATCACGACGAGGCGCTTTCCTTCGAGCGACGGCGGCAGGTTCTCGATCGCGATCGGCACGCGCTCGACGCGCAGCGGCACGAGCGCCTGATAGAAACCGATCACGAAGCCGATGATGAGAATCCAGAGGTACACGCGCGAAGGGCGCCGCGCGAAGTGCTCGAACGTGACGCGTCGCATGAACGGCAGCCACGCGATGAAGAGCAGAACGATCGCGATCGAATAGAGCAGCGTGAACGACAGCCATCCGCACGCGATCGGCAACAGCATCGCGCGCACGATGCGCGAGAATTCGGTCGGGTCGCGCAGCCACGGAAAGAACGGCCAGATCAGATTGCCGAGGATTGCGCCGGCGATCACGAAGCGCCGTCGGCGCGGATGCAAGCGCACGAGCTGGCGATAGGTGAGGATGTTGAACGGGAGGAGGGCCGCGATGACGATCGCGAAGAAGATGAGCAGGCGCACGGGGGTGATTCTAGAGTTATCGAGTTACAGAGTTGCAGAGTGGCAGAGTTGCAGAGGAGCATGACGGGGTTCATACCCCTCTGCAACTATGTAACTATGCAACTCTGTAACTCGTGTCAGGAGGTCCACCCATGCGCCGTACCGTGATCTTCCTCTTCGCGCTCCTTCTCGTCCTTCCCGCCTCCGCGCAACGAAAACGCCCGGAGCTCACCGCCGCCGATGTCTCGCCCGTCGTCAACAACACGATCGGCAACTGCAACACGATGATTCCCGACGACTGCTCGCCGATTCCGGCGGGGGATCCGGTTCCGTTCACCGGCGACGACGGTCCGATGCGCGTGCGCCGCAGCATCTTCGACGCGATGAACGACTTCTATTGGATGCAGAAGTACGAGAAGGCGATCGCGGCGCTGCGCAATCTGCCGTTCGACGATCCGCGCTCGTGGTGCCGGCAGGCGAACGTGCACTGCTTCAACTGCAGCGGCGGCGGATCGACCGTTGAAGTGCACTTGAACTATCAGTTCCTCCCGTGGCACCGCGCCTACCTCTATTTCTACGAAAAGATCCTCGGCGAGCTGATCAACGATCCGACGTTCGCGCTGCCGTATTGGGATTGGAATTCCGCGAGCACGCCTGATTGCAAGGCGCACTTCCAACTGCCGCCGCCGTACGCGAATCCGGCGAGCTCGCTGTACGACAAGAATCGCGAGCCGCGCACGCCCGCGGAGCAGATGCGCGCGCGCCTCGTCGGCGGCGGACGCGTGAACGGCATCATCATCGACAATCCGACGCAGCTCGATTTCGCCGGCGGTCCGATCAACAACTCTGAGGACTCGGCGCTGTGGCCGGGGCCGCACGGCGTCGTGCACAACTACGTCGGGCTCGCGAAGTCGCCGAACAACGACATGGGATCGCTCGCGGCCGCGGCGCGCGATCCGATTTTCTTCGCGCATCACGCGAACATCGATCGCATCTGGGATGTGTGGTGGAACTACTACGGCAAGCCCGCGTACACGTCCGATTTTCTGAGTCAGTCGTTCACGTTCTACGACGAGAAAAAGCAGTGGGTGGAGATCAAGGCGAGCGACGTCTTCGATCCCGCGCTGCTGCACTTCCGCTACGAGCCGCCGTCGAAGTGCTCCGTGCCGTTGCCATCGTCGGCCGCTGCAGCGGATTCACGGCTGTTCGTCGAGCCGAGGACGATGCCCGCGGAGATCCGTCATCGCGAGCGCGTGCCAGCCGCTGCGGCGGCGCCGAAATCGATGTTCGAAGGAAAGCGCGTCGTGCTGCACGTCGATGACGTGAAAGTGAGCGAACAGAAGGACGCAGCGGTTGCGATCTTCGTGAACATGCCCGACGCGAATGCATCGACCTCGCTCGACGATCCGCACTTCGTCGACTTCTTCACGATCGTGAGCCACGGCAATCCCGCGCACGAAGAGCACACGAATCGCGACTTCACGTTCCGCCTCGACGCGAATCACCTGAAGATCATCGAGGACGCGGGCGGCACCGTGAACGTGACGCTCGTGCCGGTGAGCACGACGGAAGGCGCGCCGAACGCGAAGGACGCGCCGGCGCGGCTGCAGATCAGTCACGATCCGCCTTACGTGACGGTTGAGGACGAAAAAATGTAGCCCTGGTGCGTGAGCCCGAATGGCGTTAACTTAGCGCGAAAACAACCCCTCATCCGCCCTTCGGGCACCTTCTCCCCTCACGAGGGGAGAAGGGCAACAAGGATGTTTCTCACGAGAGCGTTGCCTCTGTTCCCCCTCTCCCCACGGCGGCTTCATCGCCGAGGGGAGAGGGTAGGGGTGAGGGGTCGTGCGGCCGCCTAAAGTTAACGCCATGGGAGATAATGATCTCCGCATGACCGCACCTTTATCGAAAGCCGAGATTCTCTTTCAGCAGCGGCTCCTCAAAGCGCAGGGCATCTACGACGGAAAGCTGGACGGCGCGTGGGGACCGAAGACCGAAGCCGCGGTGACGGAGGCGGAGGCGCGCGCGGATCAGCTTGCGGGACAGCTCGGCACGTTCGACACGCGCAGCGAGGGGCGCATCCGCACGCTGCATCTCGAAGCACAACGCGCCGCGCGCGTGTTTCTCGCCGCGTTCGTGAACGAGCCGTACACCGTCCGCATCATCTCCGGCACGCGCACGTACGCGGAGCAGGATGCGCTGTTCGCGCAGGGGCGAACCACGCCGGGGAAGAAAGTGACGAACGCGAAGGGCGGCGAGAGCAATCACAACTTCGGCATCGCGTGGGACATCGGCATCTTCATCGACGGGAAGTACGAGACGAAGGACGCCGCGTACAAGCAAGCCGCTCCGATCGCGCTCGCGGTGACGACCGGCGTCGAATGGGGCGGGAACTGGGTGACGTTCCCCGACGTACCGCACTATCAGTTGCTGACCGGCCGTGCTCTGAGCGAGACGCGGAAGTTGTTCGAGAAGGGGAAGAAGTACATCTGAGGATCGTGGTATCCGCGGCCTGATCGAACATTGAGGTCAGCTCGTCCTCACGTGGCCGAAGTTGTGGTGGAGTAACGCTACGGCCCTGCGGCGTGTCGAGCCGCGCGATCTCGCTGACACCGACACCGGTTAGACGGCCTTCTTCGCCTTCTTGGCCGCGACTTCGCGCGTGGAGTGATCGAGCGTCGCTTTGCGGATGCGGATCGATTCCGGCGTGACTTCGACAAGCTCGTCGTCTTCGATCCATTCGAGGCATTGCTCGAGCGTCATCTGGCGCGGGGGCGTGAGCTGCACGGCGATGTCGGAGCCTGAGGCGCGCATGTTCGTGAGGTGCTTCTTCTCGCAGGGCTGGATCACCATGTCGCCCTCTTTGACCTGCTCGCCCACGATCTGGCCGGCGTAGACCTTGTCGCTTGGCTTGACGAAAAAGATCCCGCGATCGGCGAGGCGATCCAGCGCCCAGGCCGTCACGGTTCCGCCCTCCTTGGCGATCATGGCGCCCTTGATCCGGTTCGGCAGCGGCCCGCGGTGCGGCCCGTACTGGTCGAAGAGGTGGTTCATCAGGGCCGTGCCCTTGGTGAGCGTCAGGAACTCGAGACGGAAGCCCAGCAGGCCGCGCGAGGGGATGGTGAACTCGAGTCGCACGCGGTCGCCGTGCTTGCCCATGTGCTTGAGCTCGCCCTTGCGCTCCCCGACGGCGGCGATGACCGCGCCGGTGAACTCCTCGGCACAGTCGATGACGAGCTCCTCGTAGGGCTCCAGGAGCTCGCCGTTCTCGCC
>DATKFO010000598.1:0-6117 GCA_035544355.1 Thermoanaerobaculia bacterium | reverse complement strand
CCCGCCGACGACCATCATGATGACGCTCACCGTGCCGAGGATGACCATCGCCAGGGACGAGACGCCGGAGATCGACGTGATCGTTTTCGCCACGTTGCGGAAGAGCTTGTGCACACCTTTCGTGAACAGCAGGTCCTCGCGCTTCTCGGTCGTGTAGGCCTTGACGACGCGGATGCCGCCGAGACTCTCGCCGAGGCGGCCGGTGACCTGCGCGTTGATCTCGCCGCGCTCGCGGAACAGCGGCCGCACTTTCTTGAATGCGAGCGCCATCGCCGCGCCGAAGATCGCCAGCGTGACGATCGTGATCAGCGTCATCTTCCAGTTGAGATAGAAGAGGACGAACAGCGCCATCGCCGCAGTGACGATGCCGCCGATCAACTGCACCAGGCCGTTCCCGACGATGTTCCGGATGCCCTCGGCGTCGGTCATGATCCGCGAGATCAGGATGCCGGACTTCGTCGAGTCGAAGTACGAAACGGGCAGGCGGAGCACGTGCTCCTCGACGCGCTTGCGCATCTCGGTGATCGCGCGCTGCGCAGCGACGCCGAGGATTTGCGAGAGCGAGAACGAAGTGATGGCCTGGATGATCGTCGCGACGCCGGCGGCAAGCGCGAGCAGCGGCAGCAGCTCGTGTTTGCCTTTGCCGATGACGTCGTCGACGAGGTACTTCGACGTCGCCGGCAGCACGAGCCCGGCGACGCGGCTGACGAGCATGAGGGCGAGGCCGGCGGCGAGCCGCCCGCGTCGCGCCCAGATGAGGTCTTTGGCTTCGCGCCAGACTTCGCCGAAGTGGAGGGGCTTCTTGGGTTCCTTCTTCACGAACCGATGCTATGACAGTTCGCGATCTGGACTGCGCCGATCGCATTGCACAGATCTGTCAAAAAGCGCGACTGCGGTCGCCACACTCCACAAATCACTCCATGCGCGTCATTTTTGTGCGGACACGGCTTTCCATTCGCCGCCGATCTTCATGTACGAGTCGGTGTAGCGCGAGCGGCGCACGGTGCCGTCGTTCATCGTGAAGACGGAGATCGCGTGGATCAGCGCGGCGTTGTCGTTGAAGACGCGGATCTTCAGCTCGTCGAGGCGCCACTCCTTCACGTTCGACTGCGGCTGCTGCAGGAACGTGGTCTTGTCGATGACTGCGCCGTTCGAGACGAAGCAGAGAAAGTCGTCCGCGAGATGCGCGCGATACCAATCCATGTCGTGATGGACGAATGCCTTGACGTAACCCTCATTCAATTGGCGGAGCGTTTCTTCGTTGTTGGACATCGGTACCTTTCCGGCGTTGACACACAGCAAGAGAGCGGCGAGAGCGAACACGAGCTTCTGTTTCATGCGCGGAAGAATAGGATTTCGAATGGCTCTCTCTGAAGATCCATTTATCGCGAAATTCAGAGCACCATTTTCAATCGACGCACGCCGTCTTCGAGCTCGCGCGGACGGAATGCTGCGTATCCGAGAAGGATTGCGCCGCGGCGCTTGCGCCGTAGTGCGAATGCGGAGAGTGGGAGCAGATCGAGGCCGTGTTTCGCCGCTTTTTTCGCGAGCATCGCATCGTCGCAGCGCGGCGCGAGCCACGCGGTGAGATGCATCCCGCCGTTCGTCGGCTCGACGTCGAGCGCGCCGGCGAGATGTTTGTGCAGCGCGGAGAGCAGCACGTCGCGGCGCTCGTGATAAATCGCGCGCATGCGGCGCACGTGACGCTCGAAGTGTCCGTCGCGGATAAAATCGGCGAGCGCGAGTTGCGGGACCGCTGCGGTGTAGCCGTCGGCGATGAATCGCGCGGAGCGGAACGGCGCGACAAGCTCGCGCGGCAGGATCATGTACGCGACGCGCAGCGACGGGAACATCAACTTGCTGAACGTGCCGACGTAGATCACGCGGCCGTTCGCGTCCATCCCTTGCAGCGCGGGCAGCGGGCGATGCACGTATTGAAATTCGCTGTCGTAGTCGTCTTCGATCACGAACGCGTTCGCGCGGCGCGCCCACGCGAGCAGCTCGGTGCGGCGCTGCAAACTCATCGTCGTACCGAGCGGGAATTGATGCGACGGTGTGACGTACGCGAGTCGTGCTCGCGGCGCACGACGTTTGCCTTCGGCGACGTCGATGCCTTCGTCATCGACCGGCACCGGCACGAGCTGCGCGCCTGCGGCGCGAAGCGCGGAGCGCGCGCCGGAATAGCCGGGATCTTCGAACCAGACGGCATCGCCGGGATCGAGCAGCATGCGCGCGACGAGGTCCATCGCCTGTTGCGTGCACGACACGATGAACACCTGATCCGCTTCGCACGCTACGCCACGCGTTGCGCGCGCGTAGTCGGCGATCGCGTTGCGCAACTCCAGCGCTCCCTGCGGCTCGCCGTAGTCGAGCGCGCCGGCACTCGCGCGGCGCCACCGTTTCGCGAGCAGCCGTCCCCACAACGCGATCGGAAAATCGGCGACCGACGGCGTGCACGCGCGGAACGGCAGCAACGGTCCGTGAAACGGCGAGAGCTGCACCGGGATCGACGCGATGATTTTGCCGCGCTTCGACAGGCGCGCTTTCGTGATCGCGCTTTGCAGTGCCGGCTTCGCGTCGATCGTGCGCTCGACGACATGCGTGCCGTCGCCGACGTGTGACTCGAGATAGCCCTCCGCGACAAGCTGCTCGAACGCAGCGACGACGGTGTTGCGCGACACGTTCAGCTGCTCGGCCATCGCGCGCGTCGACGGGAGTCGCATCCCGCCGCGCAATTTGTGCGAGAGGATCGCGGCGCGCAATCCGGCCGCGACTTGCACGTCGAGCGGTTTGCTGCCACGGCGGCGGACCGAGAGCGTGACGGGTGTGATTCCGCGTGCGCGTTTGGGCATGAGCTGATTGTAGGAGTGCGGTGGCAGAGCCACCGCTTTCTGATCCGGATAGCAAAGCGGCGGCTATGCCACCGCACTCCTAAACTTCAAGCGCGCGCGCAGACCGCCGATCGGCGCGCTCTCGAGCGCGATCGCGCCGCCGTAGAGCTCCGCGAGGTCGCGCACGATCGCGAGTCCGAAGCCTGATCCGGGTGCGGCTTCGTCGGCGCGCACGCCGCGTTGCAGCACGACGTCGCGCAGCGAAGGATCGACGCCTGGGCCGTCGTCGTCGACGGTGATCACGATCGAGTCGTCGATCGATGACGACGTGACGACGACGCGCGTGCGGGACCACTTGCATGCGTTGTCGAGGAGATTGCCGAGGATCTCGTCGAGGTCTTCGCGCTGCACGCGGACTGCGTGCTCGCGATCGACGTGCACTTCGATCGCGCGGCCGTGCAAGCGCAGCAACGTGCGCGCGAGTCCTTCGACCGATTCGAGCACGGAACTGTGTGCGCCGATCGTCGCGCCCGACGCTGCGGCGCGCGCGTGCGCGAGGTGGTAGTCGATCTGGCGGCGCATCTTCTCGATCTGATCGCTGTTCGAATCCTGCGCGAGGATCGCCAGCGGCGTTTTGAGTCCGTGCGCGAGATCGCCGGCCTTTGCGAGCGCGCGGCGCACGGCTTCTTCGCGATGGGCGAGCAATTCGTTGAGATCGTGCACGAGCGGCGCGATCTCGTTCGGGTACTCGCCTTCGACGCGCGACGCGCGTCCGTCGCGCACGTCCGAAAGCCGCTCGCGCAAATCATCGAACGCGGTGAGGCCGCGCCGCACGAGCAGCAGGCCGAGGAACATCATCGGAATCGCGACGAGCATCACGTCGTGATGATTGAGATTGCGCAGCCACGCGACGCGGCGGAACACGTAGAGCGAGAGGAAATGCGCGAGCGCCAGCAGTCCCAGCGTCCAAAGAAGCGAGCCGGCGAAGAAACGTGCGCGAAGCGATCGGAAAATTCGGATGCGCATCAGTCGTTCGCTCCGATGCGGTAGCCGAGGCCGCGGACGGTTTCGATCAGCGACGCGCCGAGCTTGCGGCGCAAACGCGCGATGAACACCTCGACGGTGTTCGAGTCGCGATCGAAATCCTGCGCGTAGATGTGCTCTGTCAATTCACTCTGCGAGACGATGCGGCCGCGCTGGTGCATGAGATACGAGAGCACGCGCAGCTCGTGGCTCGTGAGCTTCACCGGCGCGCCGTCGAGCGTGACTTTCGACGAGCGCGGATCGAGCACGACGCCGCCCGCGCGCAGCTCGGGACTGAGTTGCCCGCTCGCGCGGCGAATGAGCCCGCGCAATCGCGCGAGCACTTCTTCCATGCGAAACGGCTTCGCGACGTAATCGTCCGCGCCGGTGTCGATGCCCTGCACTTTTTCGCTCCAGCTGCCGCGCGCGGTGAGCACGAGCACCGGCGTCGCGATGCCCGCCTCGCGCCAGCGGCGCAGGAGCGTGAGTCCGTCGATTTTCGGGAGGCCGAGGTCGAGGAGGATTGCGTCGTACGTTTCGGAGTGTGCGAGAAAATCGGCGCGCTCGCCGTCGAGCGCGACGTCGACGGCGTAGCCCGCGTCGCCGATCGCGGCGGCGAGATGTTGCGAGAGCGTCGGCTCGTCTTCGACGATGAGAATTCGCACGGGTTCGTCCTACGCGACCGCGGCTGAACGCCACCTGAACGACGCATTCAACGTTCGTTCAGCTGCGCACGGGCACTCTGTCGCGCATTGTGATCTCACTGCGCAATCTCACGAAAACGTACACGACACCGGCCGGCGCGTTCCATGCGCTGCGCGGCGTCGACCTCGACATCGATGCCGGCGCGTTCGTCGCCATCGTCGGCAAATCGGGCAGCGGCAAATCGACGCTGCTGAATCTTCTCGGCGGCATCGACCGGCCGACCTCGGGCTCGGTGACGATCGGCGGCACCGCGATCCACGAGCTCACGCCACACGCGCTCGCAACGTGGCGCGGCTCGAGCGCCGGCGTCGTCTTCCAGTTCTTCCAATTGCTGCCGACGCTGACCGTCGCGGAGAACGTGATGCTGCCGATGGATTTCCGCGGCGCGATTCCGTCGCGCGAGCGGCGTCCGCGCGCGTTGGCATTGCTCGATCGCGTTGGCGTGCGCGAGCAGGCGGACAAACTTCCCGCCGCACTTTCCGGCGGGCAACAGCAACGCGTCGCAATCGCGCGCGCACTCGCGAATGATCCGCCGCTGATCCTCGCCGACGAGCCGACCGGCAATCTCGATACCACAACGAGCAACGAGATCTTCACGCTCTTCGACGAGCTCGCGCGCGACGGCAAGACCGTTGTCGTCGTCACGCACGAGCGCGACGTCGCCGCGACGCGCGTGATCACGCTCGCCGACGGATGCGTGGCGTCATGATCGCGCCGCGCTGGCGAAAGGTTCTGCGCGACATCGGCGAGACGCCGCTGCGCACCGCACTCGCCGTCGTCGCGATGGCCGCAGGCGTCTTCGGCCTCGGCACGATCCTCACGTCGTACTCGATCCTCACGCGCGAGCTCGCGAAAACGTACGCGGACACGAATCCGTCGTCCGCGATCGTGAGCGGCACGCGCGCTCCGAACAACGCGATCGAGGTCGAGCCGCGGCCGCTCGTGCGTGCGCGCGTTCGTATTGGCAACGACGAATGGGCGCCGCTCTATCTCTACGTCGTTCGCGATTTCAACGACATCCACATCGACAAGATCCGCCGCGACACCGGCGCGTGGCCGCCGCGCAACGACGAAGTGCTGCTCGAGCGAACCGCGCTTTCCGTCGCTCGCGCGCACATCGGCGATCGCGTGACGATGCGAACGCCCGACGGCGTCGAGCGCACGCTGCGCGTCGCGGGCACCGTGCACGCAGCGGGACAAGCGCCCGCGTGGATGGATCACGTCGTCATCGGATTCGTGTCATGGAATTCGATCGCGCGCATCAACGAAATGCCGCAACTGCGCGTCGTCACGCGCGGCGCGCGCCTCCGCCATCCGCACGCCGATCAGATGGACACGTTCCTCTTTCTCCTCGGCGCGTTCGGCGCGCTGACGCTCGTGCTGAGCGCGGTGCTCGTCGCGAACATGATTCACGCGCTGCTCGCCGAGCAGGTGCGGCAAGTCGGCGTCATGAAAGCGATCGGCGCCACGACGCGCCAAATCATCGCGCTCTACCTCGGACAAGTTTCGATCCTCGCAATTCTCGCGCTCGCGCTCGGCGTACCGCTCGGCATGTCCG
>DATKFO010000597.1:0-2879 GCA_035544355.1 Thermoanaerobaculia bacterium | reverse complement strand
GTCAGCTCCAGTAACGGTCGACGATGATGAAGAGGGCGATGACGTTGGCGACGACCCCGATCAAAGCGATGACGAGCGGTGAGATGCGCCGCTCCGCACGCCTCGCGGAAAATGTGAAGAGCGCGAGCGGCACAATCGGCAGGTAGTAGCGTCCCTGCACTCCGATCTCGTCCGAGCAGAGGACGCTCCACACCAGATACTGCGAGAGGCTGATCCCGAGGATCGTTGTGACGCAAACGATCACGGACGTGAGCCGAGACGACATCGTCCAGCGCACTCCGGAAGTGATCGCAACCGCGAAGAGCAGCAGCCACTCCGCGAGGAGCAGCGCCTTCGGAAGTTTGACGTCTGCCATTCCGAGTCGGCCGGCGGTTTGTCCGAGGTAGGAGATGCCGTTTCGGTATAGATCGTTGAGAACGAGCTTCGCGAAATGCAGCGGATCGTTCGCGATGCAGCGAAGCTGTTGCGCGGGATCGACGGGCAGATCCCATCGCGGGTTGTACTGCTCCGCGCGCGTGTTAGCGACCGACAGCAATGTTCCGAGCGTCATCGCGCCGACGATCACGATGCTGGCCACGACGCGGCGCGCTACGCTGCCGAAGCGATGCGTAGGAACCGCAGCGACCGGCAGCACGAGAAGAAAATATGCCGGCTTGCAGAGCCCCGCGAACAGAGCGACACCGGCAAGCGTCGCGAGCTCGCGATTGGCAACGACGCCCTCTTCTTCGAGATTGCGCACGATGAGTGACGTCATCAGAATCGCCGCGCAGATCGTCATCGCATCCGCCGACCATGACGCCAGTTGATAGAGCGTCATCGGAAGCAGAAGCACCACTGCGATTACCGCGGAGCGGCGCGGGACCAACAGCATCGCGGCGATGACGATCGAGATGCACGCGATCAGATTCGCAATGCGTCCCACGTAGAAAATCCAGAACGGCCGCCATCCGAGATGGAGTCCGGCAAATGAGACCGCGATGTGGACGACGTACGGCGCGGGCGAGTACCAGGCGCCGAACTCGATGCCGGCGCGCTTCTCGCGATTCAACGGCTCCGCAAGCGCGGCTTTGAGATCGGAGAGCGTGTATCGCGCGGACAGGTCGTCCTTCCGGATGCGATACGCGAACATGTGGATTCCCTTCGGGAAGTGATGGCCGGGCGCGTGATACCCAACCGGCGGAAAGAAATCTCCCTCGGCGATCGCAAGCGCGCGATAGAAATGTCCAAATTCGTCGGGGACGCGATCGGGCGGCGTGAGGATCGCGTATGCGAGACCCGTGAGCAGCGCCACCATCCATACCGCAACGAGATGGCGCTCTTTGCTCATCGCATGATTACGACTTCACGAACACCATCTTGCGGTAGTAGTCGAGCTCCGCGATCGACTCCTCGATGTCCGCGAGCGCGCGATGCAGCTCCTGTTTTGGCGGCGACGGGTACTTCCCGCCGTACCACTCGTTCGCGAGCAGCTTGATCGAGCTCACGTCGACGACCTTGTAGTGCAGGAAGTCGTTGAGCTTCGGCATGTACTTGATCAGGAATCGCTTGTCCTGCCCGATTGAGTTGCCGCACAGCGGTGCGGTCTTCACGTAGCAATGGCGCCTCACGAAGGCGAGCGTCTGCTTCTCGGCGTCCTCGACGCTCACGCCTTCTTCGCGCACGCGCGTGAGCAAGCCGCTCTTGCCGTGCGTCCGCTTGTTCCACGCGTCCATCCGCGCGAGCTTCGCTTCGCTCTGGTGAATCGCGAGCACCGGACCCTTCGCGATGATCTCGAGGTCGTAGTTCGTGATGATCGTCGCGATCTCGAGCAGGACGTCGGTCATCGGATCGAGTCCCGTCATCTCGCAGTCAATCCAGACCAGATACTTCCTGCTGCGCTTCGGTTTGGGCCGTTTCATCCGCCGCGCATTCTAGTTTAGGAGTGCGGTGGCAAAGCCACCGCTTTGTGATCCGGATAAGAAAGCGGCGGCTCTGTCGCCGCACTCCTAAATTTGAACAAGTTCAAATTTAGCTTGACGCGAGCGGTTGTGCGACGCATATTTTGAACATGTTCAAGATTGTGATTCCAGGCGGCTCCGGACATCTCGGCACGCTCCTCACGCGTCACTTCCGTCACCAGCGCCACGACGTCATCGTCCTCGGCCGCAAGTCGACGCCCGCGGAATGGCGCGAGATCGACGGCGCGGACGCCGTCATCAACCTCATCGGCCGCAGCGTCGATTGCCGCTACGGCGAGAAGCACCGTCGCGAGATTCTGGAATCACGCGTCGAATCGGTGCGCAAGATCGCAACGCTCGTCGCCGAAGCGAAGAATCCGCCTCGCGCGTGGTTGCAGGCGAGCACTGCGACGCTGTACGCGCACCGCTTCGACGCCGCGAACGACGAAGTCCACGGCATCATCGGCGGCAACGAAGCCGATGCTCCTTCGAAGTGGCGCTTCAGCATCGACGTCGCGCTCGCGTGGGAGAAAGCGTTCGACGAAGTCGTCGCACCGCGCACGCGCAAGTTGAAACTGCGCACGGCGATCGTGATGAGCAATCATCACGGCAGCGCGTTCCCGATCTTCCGCCTCATCGCGAAGCTCGGACTCGGCGGCAAGATGGGCGATGGCAAGCAATGGGTCTCGTGGATCCACGAGCGGGACTTCGTCCAGGCGGTCGAATGGCTCATCGAAGAAGAAGACATGAGCGGCGTCTTCAATCTCGCGGCGCCGAACCCGCTGCCTAATGCGGAGTTCATGCGCGCGATCCGCGAGACGTGCGGACGCCGCTTCGGCATCGGCGGAACTGCGTGGATGCTGGAGATCGCCGCGTTCGTTCATCGCACCGAAACCGAGCTGCTGCTCAAAAGCCGCCGCGTCGTCCCTCGACGTTTGCTCG
>DATKFO010000596.1:0-11288 GCA_035544355.1 Thermoanaerobaculia bacterium | reverse complement strand
CGCCTGCGTTCAGGTCGATCGTGAACGACGACGGCATTCGTTCACCGCAGAGTTTGCGCAATTCGGTGCTGCGCCGCTTCCAATAGGCGTCTCCGGGGCCGGCTGCCGGCTCGCGATAGTCGCCGAAGAAGAGCTCGAGCGGCACGATCAGTTTCTCTGATGTTTTCAGCCCCTCGACCGGAAAGAGAACTGTTTCGCGCGTACGAGACCGCGCCAGCAGCGTCGCCGTCTCGGTGGGTGTGCGAAGAGTTTGAGCTCCACCCTCGCGAATGACGAACGTCCCAAGATGAAGAGGGCTTTCGCCGATTGCTTCGATGATCGCCACACGCAGTGCGAGCTCCGGAACGTGGAGTGTTTGCGCAAACGGGTCACCCTCGCCGCACTCCGGAGCAAAGAGCTCCAGAATCGCAAATCCAGGCGGCATTCCGCCCTGCGTCACGTCCAGCAAGAATCGAAACTTGGTCCGTTCTCTCTCGCTCGCACGCGAATCGACATCGCTCGCAAAGGAGGCAAGCTCCGCGCGATCGAGCGATTTCCACGCTGCGAAGTCATATACCTTCGGCACCGGCGAGTGCATCAGAAACGAGCCGTCTGCGGCGGTTTTCCAGCGCGGATCCACGATAACGTCGCGGAGCAAGCTCGCGGTGTTCTGGTTTGGAACGGCGAATGACAACTCGTTCACGTCGGCAGTCGAGCCAACGAACACATTCCCGATGACACCTGCCAATCCTGATTTCGTCTCACGTTCATTGAATCGCCGTTCCGCGGCACCGCGTGTCCTGACGATCACTTCCTCCGCGTCTTCGCCGTATGGCGCTGAATAGCTCGCCCGAAGTCGTCTCAACTCCTCGAGGACCGCATTCGGAACAACGTAGATTTCGCCCGTAAGCGCCCGGCTCCAATCGGGCTCGATGTTCTGATCGAGAAAGCGATCGATCGCCACTCCGCTAATCAGCTGGTACGTGAGGCGATATGGCCCGAGTGTTGCCGAAGTCGGCGCCGGCTCCGAATCGCGACCACTGCTATTGCCGGGCTTCTGACTGGCCTTCGCGAAGAGTCCGGCGATATACGCCACAACGGCCAGCAGAATCGCGACCAGCGCCAGGACGAACATGCGATCGATGATCTTGTGGATCACAGCCGCGGATTGATTGCGCAACAGCTTGGGAAAGATCTTCTTGGCGAGGACCTGGCGAAATAGAAGAAACAGTACACCGATGATGAGGCCGGCGAGCGCAAGCGGCGTCGCAACCTTCGTGGCGATTTCCAGAATTCGATCCATCGCTAAGGAGTGTCGTGAGGGATGCCTTCTCCTACCTGGAATCCGCAACGAGAAGGTTTGCTGAGATGCGTTTCCGGCTCACGCATTCAATGACGGCCTCATTTACCTGCCGGCCCAACCGCCCGTCAGAAAACCCCCACCGCCACTGGTCACGCGCCCCGAATGACGCTACTCTGGTCGGCGGTCTGAGCACCAAATAAATCAGAAGCGAGGTGAGCCGCGCTCGCGGATCGCTTCGTTTCACTCGGCCCTCTTCGGGGAGCGACACAAATCTATGGTTCGTACGAGCATTCGCCTTTCGTTCGCAGCGGCCGTTCTGGCGCTTCTCAGCATCGCCTCGCCGGCTTTCGCCGCGGGCGCGCTGAGCGTCGAGATCGTCAACGGATACAACCTCGTCGTCGACTCGAACGTCACCGCGCCGTCGACGTACGCACCCCACTCCGCGTACATCGGCGCGAAGGTGTGCAACACCGGCAACGCGCCGCTGGCGAACGTCTTCGCGAACGTTGGTAACTACAACGGCGGCGTCGGCTCTACGCCCGGCACGTTTCCCGTCTACAGCTCCACCGGCGACCTCGTGCATCCGCAGCTCACGAACACTGGCAACTACTCGCTCACTCTCGAATCGGGCGACATCGGTACCTCCGACGGCTCGCGCTACATCGGCACGCTCGCCGCCGGACAGTGCCGCCTGCAGTACTGGCTCTTCTCCTATCCGCAGTGCGTCAACGTCAGCAGCGCGTCGCAAACACCGCCGTGCACCGCGAGCATCGCCGGCGGCGTGAAGCCCGACGACGACCTCTCGCTCAACTACGACGTGTGGGCGACGACGACCACCGCGATCGCGGCGCCTGTCCTCTCGACGCGCCGCGCGTTCACGCTACGCAACGAGATCTCCGCATCCGCAAACAAGATCTGGCCGAACACGACGTCGAAAGTTCCCGACGCCTACCTCGCGGCGATTCAGGCGATCATCGGATGGGGCACGCTCGGTCCCGACGGACAACCGCTCGGTCCGAGCAATCCGGTCTATCCCGGCCAGCGCGTGATCACGACGCAAGGCATCTGGTACGACCTCGGCAACGTCGGCGCCGGCTTCGACAACGACGGCGATCTCGTCCCCGATCAGAACGCGTGGATGCAGCCCGTCGGCGATCCCGGCGCGTTCGACGCCGATTGTTTCCGCATGGTCAACGTCTACGGCATCGTCATCGTGAAGCTCAAGAGCGGCGGCGAGCTGCTCATCCCGTTCCAGAACGAGCTCTATTTCGAACATCTCCCCGACAACACCGGCGTGGTCGGTCTCGTCTACTACCAGTTCATCGCCACCGATGGGGTCTGCAGCGCGAACATGACGCCGTATCAGGAAGCGGCGTCCGGCTTCGACAACGAAAAATTCAGCGCGGACTTCGGTCTCAGCAACGGTCTGGCGAGCCAGAGCTACGGCGTGAATCTCTCGTTCTCGAAGACCGACGGGCTCACGTCGACGACGACCGGCAGCACGCTGACGTACGCCGCGAGCTCCACGAACACCACCGGCGTGAACCTCGGCGCGCCCGACTTCGGCACGCCGCTCACGGTCAGCGACTCGATTCCGGCCGGCACGACGTACGTCACCGGCTCCGCGGATGACGCGCCGAATACGAACCTCACCGAGCCGACCGGCACAGGCTCGTATTCGCAGGGTTACACCGACATCGACGGCAATCTCGATACCTGCACCATCAACTACAACATCACCAGCTCGTCGTGGACGATCCTCTACTCGATCGACAGCGGCGCGACGTGGACGACCACCGAGCCGGGAAGCGGCGTGACGAATCTTCGCTGGCTGCTCTTCACGACGATCGCGCTCGACGGCTACCACGACGGCAACAATTGCGTCGCGCCGAACGGCGTGTACGACAACGGCACGCAGGAAACGTCGGTGCCCGCAGGCAAGAGCATCGCCGTCCGCTTCCAGGTCACGGTCAACAGCAACGGCGGGCCGATCATCTGCAACACCGCGGGACTCGGATTCGGCGGCGCGTCGTCGTCGACGACTGCACAGGACTGCACGCTCATCACCGGCAACAACACGCTCAGCGGCAACGTCTTCAAGGACAACGGCACCGGCGGCGGCACGTACGGCAACGGCACGAAGGACGGCACCGAAGCCGGCATCGGCGCGGGCGTGGTCGTCACGCTCTACTACGACGCCAACGCTGACGGCGTCGTCGACAGCGGCGACATCACGTACGGATCGACGACGACGTCGGCCGCAGGCGCGTACAGCTTCACGACGCTTCCCGATGGTCCGTATCTCGTCGTCGTGAAGAAGTACGACGGCGCGGTCTCGGACGGCATCAACAACGCCGTCAACGACACGACATTCGGCGCAACGGGATACGGCAACACGACGACCGATCCCAATCTCCCGCTCACCACGAATCAGGGCGTGCTCAAGCTCAACGAAGACACGACGACGGTCACGCTCGCGGTGAACATCGATCTTGCGCGCGCAACGGGAACCGGACAGACGATCAACACCGTCAACTTCGGATTCGCGCCGCCGCTGCGCATCACCAAGAGCATCGCGGGCAATGCGGATCTCAATGCGGATGGCAGGGCGGACACGGCGATCGATGAGGGCGATCTCTTCAACTACACGATCGTGCTCGAGAACCGCCTGCCGAGTGTCGGACGTCAGGGTCCGACCGGCTGCCAGTACACGATCTGGGCGCCGACCGGTACGAACGGCTCGCCCGCGGGCAAGGCGTTCACGAATCCCACGAACGCGTGGGACGGTCCGAATCGCAGCGTCGCATCGGCGCTCGTCACCGGCGGCGGTCTTCGCTTCATCGACGGCACCGGCTTCACGGTTCGCCAGCAGCCGGGCAACATCACGAAAGTCGAAGGGCTCTTCTTCGGATACTTCGACGCGTCGCTCACCGACGATCAACTGACGCTGAAGCTCACCACCGGCGCGGGCAATACGTCGACGACGATGGGCACGGCGCTCATCGACACCTACGTCGGCGAGCCCGCCACGCTCGACGAGAACAACGCCATCGCCTGGAACGTCACCTCGGTCAAGCCGGGCGGCGGCGCATGGTCGTGGGCCGACAACTTCTCGACGGCGCGCTTCGAGATCAATCCGAGCAAGACGTCCTCGGCGGACCAGAAGAACTTCTTCCTCGACGCGATCGGGGTTCGCATCACGACGGACGCCGATTGCGAAGCCGCGGCCTCGACGACGCTCAGCCCCGTTCCGCTGCAGGACACGTACGACACCGGCAGCGTCGCCTTCGTCTCCGCATCGCCGTCCGCGACTTCCGTGAACACCGGAACCGGCACGATCCAGTGGACCGATGTCGGTCCGATCCTTCCCGGTTCGTCGCAGACCGTCACCGTCACGATGCGCGCGCTCAACATGACCGGCACGCGCACCGGCACGTGCGGCGGGTCGTCACCTCCGACGACGAATAGCGCCTGCAACTGGGCGGACACCGCGTTCTCGACGAATCACGTGTACTACGAAGACGGACGCCAGGCGAACGACGGCAGCAGCTCGATCGCCGCGTCGTTCCAGGGCAAGGGCGAGATCCGCGGCGCGCTCTGGAAAGACACGAACGTCGACGGCTGGCCCGACAACGACGGCGAGCCGAAACTGCCGAACGTCACCGTCACGCTCTTCGCTTGCGTGCAATTCGACGGCGTCACGCTCGAGACGAGCACGCAGAACAAGACGTGCGCCGCTGCGACGTCCGGAAACTTCTGGAAGGCATTGTCGACCACGACGACGAATGCGAGCGGCGCGTACGAGTTCATCGGACTCGACACCGGCTACTACCTCGTCGAAGTTGGCGACACCGACGGCGCGCCCGGCACCGGCAGCACGTCGCCCTACGGTGGCACGCAGACCGCGGAGCCGAACGACACGCAAGCCGTGACCGCGGGCAGCGCGACCGGCACGAACGGCGTTTGCGCCGGCGGCTGCAACAACACGTGGGGCAATCCGAACGCGAATCTTCCCGCGTTGAATCAGATCAACAATCCGACGGCCGAAGAGATCATCGGCGGCGTCAACTTCGGCTACAACATCCCGAACGCGATCCTCTACGGCAACATCTGGTGGGACATCGACGGCGACACCGTCACCGACGCGGGGGAGGGCGGACTCTCCGGCTTCACGGTCGCGCGCTACTCCGATCCGAACGGCGACGGCAATCCCGCCGACGGCACGCTGCAGGCGACGACCACGACCGATGCGAACGGCAACTACAGCTTCAGCGGACTCGCCGCTGGCTCGTACGTCATCGTCGTCACGCCGCCGGTTCTGTTGACGAAGGCGTGGATCGAAACGGTCGAATCGACCGGCGGCACGGGAAGCCTCAACAATCAGATTCCGGTCACGCTCACTGCGGGACAAATCTCCGGCGCGCACACGTTCGGCTACAAGCAAGCCGACACTGCGTCGATCGGCGACACGCTCTACTACGACTTCGACGGCGACGGCCTTCAGGACGCGTCCGAGACCGGCATCGCGAACGTCACCGTGTGGCTCTACGAAGACGTCGATCGCGACGGGACGATCGACGTGGGCGTCGACGACATCGTGCAGACGACGGTCTCGAATTCGACGGGCAGCTACCTCTTCTCCGCAGTGCCCGCGGGCAGCTACATCGTCAAGGTCGACACCACCGATCCCGACTTCCCGACGGACGTCGATGCGACCGGCGATCCCGATCTGAGCGCCGCGAGCATCGGCGATCTGATCTGGCTGGACTCGAACGGCAACGGCGTGAAGAACACCGGCGAAGACGGCATCGCGCGCGTCGTGGTCAATCTCTACAGCGACACCGACAACAGCGGCACGCTGAACGGCGCCGACGCGCTCGTCGCATCGACGACCACAAACGTCAACGGCAACTATCTCTTCACCGGCCTGAGCGCCGGTCGCTACTTCGTCGACGTCGATGAAACGACGCTGCCGAGCACCGCGCTCGCGATCACGACGACCGATCCCGCATCGACGCTCATCATTCTCGCGAGCAGCTCCGCCGCGACGACGAACCTCAACGCCGACGCGGGCTACAGCCCCGCATCGAACTTCGCGATCGGCAATCGCCTCTGGCACGACGTCGACAACGACGGCGTGCAGGATCCGGGCGAGCCGGGCATTCCGTTCGTCGACGTCGTTGTCACGAACGGCACCGGCACCGGCTGCGCGGGTGGCTGCCGCGTGACGACCGACGCTGCGGGCTTCTGGATCGTCACCGGTCTCACGAACGGAACGTTCACCGTCGACGTCGACACGACCGACGCCGACTTCCCGCGCGACTTCACCGTCAGCACCGGCACGACCGATCCGCGCGTCATCACTGTTGCCGGCGTCGATCGCACCGACATCGACTTCGGCTATCGCTTCACCGGCGCCGGTTCATCACCGACCGGCACCGTCAGCGGCCGCGTGTTCCAGGATCTCGACGGCGACGCGACGTACGACACCGGCGAGGCGCGCAGCGGAACGACGGTCAACTTGCTCGACAGCAACGGCAACACGGTGGCCACGACCACCACGGCCGCCGACGGTACGTATTCGTTCAGCGGCATTTTCATCGGCACCTACAACGTGCAATCGGTCGACTCCCTCGGCACGAACTACAGCACGCTGTTCCTCAGCGCCGCACAAGCGTTCCCGAACATCGATATCGTCTACACGTCGACGAACGAAACGACCGCGGACAGTCAGAGCGGTGTATCCGTCGACGGTGTGCACGCGAATCTCCTGCAGGATTTCGGCTACCAGCGCTTCGTCGGCTCGATCGGCGACTCGATTTACTGGGACGTCAACGAGAACGCGACGCAGGACATCAACGAGCCGGGACTCAGCGGCGTGACGGTTCGCTTGTACGACTCCGTCTGGACCGACACGAACAACGACGGCTACTACCAGGCGGGCGAGTCGACCGACACACTCGTCGCGACGACGGCCACCGCCTCCGACAATCCGCTGACGACTGCGAACGAAGGCGGCACGTACCTCTTCACAAATCTCTCCGCGCTCGCGTCGGGTCATCAGTACCACGTCGTCGTCGACACCACGACGCTGCCGGGCACGAGCCAAACGCTCATCGCCGATCCCGACACCGACGGCACGCCGTGCACGTCGCTGACCGGCGCAACCATCCCGCCGAACACGGTCTGCGACAACCACCAGCTCATCACCGGCTTCCTCACGGGCAACAACTATCTCGGTGCCGACTTCGGCTATCGCATCAACGGCACGAACTTCGCCACCATCGGCGATCAACTCTGGATCGACACCGACGGCGACGGCGTGCGCGACTCCGGTGAAGTCGGCATCTCCGACGTCACCGTCTGGCTCGATACCGACAACGACGGCGTCGTCGACTGGACCGACGGCAACGGCAACAACGTTTGGGACGCGGGCGAAGGCGAGCGCTGGATCGCAAGCGACGTCGACGGCTTCTACGCCTTCACGAGCATCGCCGACGGCACGTACAACCTGAAAGTCCTCACGAGCGATCCTGATTGGCCGTCGGGTCTTTCCACGACGCCGACGTTCGAAGTGCGCACGAGCAACACCGCGAGCCGCAACAACGCGATTCAGGTGATCGTCTCCGGCGGCGTCGTCACGAGCGTCGTCGACGGCGATCCCGCGAACGATCCCGACACGTGCACGAGCTGCAATCTCATCGCGGACTTCGGCTATCGCTACGCGGGCACGAATGCGCTAAGCGGCACGATCTGCACGGACGACGCGACGAAGAACGGCTACTGCGGCGCCACTGCGCTGACGTACTCCGGCGTCGGCGCGGGCGAGTCGCCGCTCGAAGGCATTCTGGTCTCGATCTACCGCTGGACCGATGACGGCGACAACAACGCGTGGTCCGGCGCCGGCGTGCTCGATGCGGGCGACACGTTCCAACTCATCGGCAGCACGTCGAGCAACGCGCTCGGCGATTACTCGTTCGCGAATCTCCCCGACAACATCATCGTCGTGTTCAGCGTCTCGGAAACGCAGAACCTCGACCTCACGACGACGAACGCAAACTCCAGCGTCGAAGACGCGAACGTCCTCAAGCGCCAGCTGTACGAAGGCACGACGACGTTCGGCGGCAACACCGTCACGATCATCGGACGCCAGGCGCTGAGCATGGGCGGCGACACCGACGACAACATCAAGGACCTCGACTTCGCATTCGATCCGACGCTGAACGGCGCGATCGTCTACGACTACGGCGATCTGCCCGCGGCGTACGACAACACGCTGCTCTCCGACAGCGGCGCGCAGCATCTCGTCAGCGGCAGCAGCATCCACCTCGGATCAGCCGAGAGCGTCGAAAACGACGGCACCGAGAGCTCGACCGCCGCAGCCGACACGAACGACGATGGCGTGACGATGGTCTCGACCGTCTTCGGATTGAACGGCGGCGCGTACGTCGACGTATCCGCATCCGCGGCCGGCTGGCTCATCGCGTGGATGGACTTCAACGGCGACGGCGATTTCGATGATGCCGAGGAAATGATTCTCGATCAGGCTGTGAGCGCGGGGACGAACAACCTCTCGTTCCACATCCCGGCGGTCATCCCGAACGGCATGACCGACTTCTTCTCACGCTTCCGCATCTATCCGTCGCGCCCGCAGATCGCGTTGAGCACCGGTCCGGGTCTCGATACGAACTTCCAGCGCATGACCGGCGAGGTCGAGGACTACGTCTTCGTCGTCGCGCTCGCTCCCACCGAAGTCGACATGATGACGATGGACGCGAAGCAGACGCCGAAGCAGGTCACGCTCACCTGGAAGACCTCGCGCGAGCTCGACAACCTCGGATTCAACGTCTATCGCCAAGTCTCCGGCGGTCCGCAGGTGAAGCTCAACGCCGACATCATCATCGGCTCCGCGTTCATGACCGGACGCAAATCGAACGGTCCGCGCAGCTATCGCTACGCCGACAAACAGCCGACGACGAGCTTCGTGCAGTACTGGATCGAAGACGTCGATCTCAACGGCCAGAAGACCATGCACGGTCCGATCACGCCGGTGACGTCGACCGAATCCGATCCGCCGGTCACGACCGAACCCGATCCAACGCTCGGCTCCGTCGGCGGCATCTTCACCACGTCCGCAGGCATGGGCGTGAAGCTTCCGACGCCACCTGCACCGACGACGGCGCAGCGCGATGAACAGTGGCAGCTCGCCGCCGTTCCTGCGGTGAAGGTCATCGTCACGCAGCCGGGTTGGTATCGCGTGGCGAAGAGCGATCTCGTCGCCGCAGGATTCGATCCGGGCAACAACGCGAACTCCATTTCCGTCTTCACCGACGGCACCGAAGTTCCGGTGCTCGTCAACGCGAAGAATAACGGCCAGTTCAGCTCCACCGACTCCATCGAATTCCTCGGCCGCGGCATCGACACGCCGAGCACCGGCGGCCGCGTCTACTACATCACCGCGAAACGCGGCTCCGGTCTGCGCGTGAAGTCGACGGGCGGCCGCGGCAACAGCGGCGCACCGGCGCCGGCCGGCTTCCCGTACACGTTCGACCGCATCGAGCGCACGGTGTACTTCGCCGCGCTCGTGAACAACGGCGACAAGGACAATTTCTACGGCGCGATCGTGACGTCGTATCCGATCACGCAGGCGATCACCGTCGCGAATCGCGATCTCACCGCGAGCAGCGCCGAGCTCGAAGTCGTGATGCAGGGCGCCACCGAGAACTTCCATCACGTCGTTGCGGCTGAGATCAATGGCAGCTATGTCGGTGAAATTCGCTTCGACAACATGCTGCGCTCCGTCGCGCGTCTCACCGTCCCGGCGAACCTGCTGATCGCGGGCGAGAACACGCTGACGCTGACTGCGATGAATGGATGGGAAGACGTCAGCGTGGTCGAATCGCTGCGTCTCACGTATTCGCATACCTATCGCGCCGACAACGACGCGCTCGCATTCACCCTCGCCGGTGGCACGTCGGTCACGGTGAAGGGCTTCACGACCGACAAGATCCGCGTCGTCGACGTCACCGATCCGATGGCGCCGGCAACGATCGACGCCACGATCGCCAGCGCCGCCGACGGCAAGACCGCGACGTTCGCGACGACCGGCAGCGGCGCGCGAACCATCCTCGCGTTCGCGGAGAATCGCATACTCGCGCCCGCGCAGATCGCGTACAACGAGCCGTCGTCGTGGAACGCCGCATCGAACGGCGCGAGCCTCGTGATCATCACGAATCGCGCGTTCGTCAGCGCCGCGAATACGCTCAAGTCCGCACGTCAGTCGCAAGGCATCACTACAGCGGTCGTCGACGTGCAGAACGTCTACGACGAGTTCTCTTACGGTCATCACGCGCCGCAGGCGATTCGCGATTTCCTCGCGCGCGCCACCTCGTCCTGGAAGACGAAGCCGCGCTACGCGATTCTCCTCGGCGACGCGAGCTTCGATCCACGCAACTACTACGGAACCGGCAGCTACGACTTCGTGCCGACGAAGCTCATCCCGACGAACTACATCAAGACCGCATCCGACGACTGGTTCGCCGACTTCGCGAACAGCGGTATCCCATCCGTCGCGATCGGCCGCATCCCGGCACGCACGGCGGCGCAGGCAACGGCGGTAGTCAACAAGTTGATTGCTCGCACGACGCTGACCGAGCCGTGGGCAAACTACGTCGAAGTCATCAACGATCAGAACTTCGGTTATCCGTTCGACCGCGCCGCCGACTCCATCGTCGCCGCGGTGCCGAGCACATTCACCGTCGATCGCATTTCGTTCGCAACGACGCCATCGCCGGACGCCGCAGTCATCGCCGCCTTCAACCGCGGCTCGCTGCTCACGTCGTACGTCGGCCACGGCTCGATCGAGCTGTGGAGCAACTTCGTCTTCACCTCGGCGACGGCGGCCTCGCTCACGAACGGCAATCGCCAGCCGTTCGTCGTCTCCATGAACTGCCTCAACGGCTACTTCCACGACCTCTTCAGCGAAAGCATCGCGGAAGCCCTGATC
>DATKFO010000595.1:0-3909 GCA_035544355.1 Thermoanaerobaculia bacterium | reverse complement strand
CGTTCATGTCACACAACACGAATACCAGCACAAAGACCGGGAAATCTTTGTCGACGGGATCCAGAGAATGATCTCCGGCCTCGTCCAGAAACACTATCAGAGCCATCGCCAGAATCGTACCTCGGCATTAGCCGAAGCCCCGATGCGCGGCAACCGGCAACGCCGTTTCAAAAGCTCCGCTTGTACGTAAACACGAACGCCCGCGAAACGCAGTTCCGCACCGGCGCGACGAACTTCGCTCCCTTGATCTCGCGCTGCGTGAGAAAGGCGAGCGTCTCGTCGCCGGTCGTGTTCGTGACCACCTTCGTCGCCGTCACGTTGCCCTTCGTATCGACGTATGCATCGACGACGACGAGTCCGTGCTTCTCCTGACGGTCGCTGAACGCGGGCGTCGGCGTTTTCACGAACGAGTAATCGGAATCCGCCGGACAGCCGCCGCGCTTGCGCGGCTTCTCCCCTTCGCGCGAGACGTGCTGCGCGGCGACCCATCCGACTTCGCCGCTTCCGAGTCGCACTTTCATCCATTCCTTCTCGTCGACGAGCAACGTGAGCTTCGTGCCGCGGCGCGCTTTCGTGATCACATCCGCCGACGTCGATGCGGTGCTGCGCACGTTCAGCTCCGAGGCCGTCACGGTGACAGTACCGATCGAGCGCTCTTCATGAGGAGCTTCGGCGACGGGAGCGGGCACGGGCTCGGGCGCGGGAGGTGGAGGCGGAGGGGTCGCACACGACACCACGATCGTCAGGAACAACAGAAGACCCGCTCGTCGGACCACGCGAGCGTTACTGTAAACTCTCGCAGGCTCCCATGGCCATCCCCACGATCCAACCGTGCGCGCATCACTCGGAACGCCGGGCGTTCGCGCTCTGCATGACCTGCCGCAAATCGCTCTGCCAGGAATGCGTGACGCAGTGGGACGGCATCTATCACTGCGCGTCGTGTCTCGCCGCGCGACGCAGCTCCGCTGCCGGTACCTCCGGAGCCGCCGCGTGGCTCCTAGTCATCGGCGCCACCGGAGTCCTTCTCTATCTCAGCGCGCGGGCGATGGTCTGGGCGGGCGCGCTGCTCGCGAGCTTGTTTTGATTCGCGCGCCGCTCTCCACCACGTCCGTCCTCGACGAGAGCAGCGACGTCGTCGCACTCGCCGCCGCGCCGTGGGCGAGCGCGTTGATCCTCACCTCGATTCCGTATCGATTCCTGCAGGTGCTGTTTCTCCAGCGCCTGATCGAGGCCGGCAAGAACGCCACGCACTACGGCAACGTCCTCGGCACCACCGCCAATCTCACGATCCTCGCGTTTCTCGTCTCGCTCATCGGCCGCGCGATCTACGCGCGCGCATGCCGTCTCGCCGCCGCGACCGGAAAGACTCCCGGACGCGAAACGTGGCGTGTACCGCTGGCGTCGTTCGCGAGTTATCTCTTCATCGCATCGATCGCCGAGCTGCTCTTCTTTCTCGGCATGACGACGATCATCGGTCCGATCGTGGCGATCATCGTCGCGGGACTCGCGGTCGGCACGATGGAGCTCAACGAGCGCGCCGGCATCGTCGCGCCGCTCAAGCTCATCGCACGCTACGGCCGCGAAGCACGTATCGTCCTCGCACTCGCGCTCGTCTTCGCGATCGCGCTGTTCATCGCAGCGGTGAGCCTCTACGCCACGTTCACCGCAGGACTCTGGATGGCGAGCGCGTTCACGAGCTTCGACGTCGCACGCTGGTCGATCCTCCTCACGATCTGGAACCGGCAGTTCGTCTTCCTCGTCATCGCCGGCGCGATCATCGCGATCGAGCCGTTCTGGATCGCTGCGAACGTGATGCTCGTGCGCAAAGCCGGCGCGGAAGAAAGCGGCGAAGAGCTGCGGCTCTGGTTCCGCGAATTGGAGGAGCCGTGAAGCGGATCGTGATCGCGCTCGCACTGCTCTTCGCCGCGACCGTCGCCTCCGCGATGCCGCTCGGCGACTACGTCGCCGCACTCGAATCGATTCGCGGATCGGTTGCGAGCAACGATCTCGCAACCGCGCGCAATCGCGCGCAACAACTCCGCGGCATCACGATCGAATCGCCCGACGGAAACTTCGTCGCCGACGCGTCGCTGCTCAGCGAGGTGCTCGACGCGCAAGCGAAGCGCGCGATGATCCTCGCGCGACTCGACGCCACGATCGGCGCGCTGCGCAACGCATCGCCGCAGCACACCGGCACCGTCGATCCGAAGCTGCTCGAACGTCTGCGCGCGGAAGAAGCGGCGCAGACTCTCCAGCGCGGCGGCGAAGTCCTCCCCGTCCCCAGGCACACGCAGCCGCTCGCGGTCCGCGTCGTCGAAATGGTCGCGAAGGCGCTCGAGTGGATCTGGGACAAGATCACGCGGTTCTTCGACTGGCTGCTCGAGTTCTGGCCGAAATCAAAAACCGCAAAAGACGGCGGCGGCACGCCCGCACTTCGCTGGATCGTGATCGTCGTCGTGATCGCGATCGTCGCGTTGCTCACGATCCTCGCGATCGAAGTCGTGCGCCGCGGACGCCGTCGCACCGAAGAGCCGTCCGCGGAAAGCACCGAGCTCGCGTCGAAGCGCGACGAGGATCCGCTCTCGCGCGGCGCGAACGAGTGGGAGGTCTACGCCGCAAAGCTCGCCGCCGCAGGACGCATCCGCGAAGCGATTCGCGCGTGGTACCACGCAGTGCTCGTCACGCTGTACGGCGCTGGAATCCTCCACTTCCGCAAAGGCCGCACGAATTGGGAGTACGTCTCTGCGCTCGCGAGCGACCTCGCCTGGCGCCCCGAGTTCGTGAGCCTCACGCGTCGCTTCGAGCTCGAGTGGTACGGCCACGTCGAAAGCACGGGCGACGCGCTCGATGACTGCAGCGAAAGCGCGCAGGAAATCCTCGACAGCGTGCGGCATCGCCGAGGTGCTGCGTGAAACGTACACTCCCGTTGCTTTTGGCCATCGCCGCGTACTTCATGGCCGTCCTCGTCTGGGTCGGCAGCGACAAACGCATCGCGCACGAAACGTTCGACGAATTCTCCACGCTCAACACCGGCGACAAGGGGCTCTCGCTCGCGTCGCGTTATCTCGCGAAGCAGGGCTCGCGCGTGTCGATGCTCACGCGGCCCGTTTCGTCCGATCGCCTCGCGCGCGATGGCGTCATGTTCCGCGTCGTCTTCGATCCGCGCGCGTTGGAGATGCTGCTCGAGCACGCGGTGAAGGGCGATCGCGAGATTCCTGATCCGCCGAAAACACTCGGCCTGACCGAAGACGAATACGCGTGGATCGGCCGCGGCGGCCGCTTCATCCTCGCGATCGGTGAGCGCCTCGGCCCGCTCGAAATCCGCGGCGAGACGAAAACGCGCGCGACGAAAGTCTTCCCGATCTGGCGCGGCATCGACGCGCTCGAGCTTCCCGAGCCGCGCACGTTCGCCGGCAGCGCACTCCGCGACACCCACACACTCTTCGCAATCGACGGCAACCCGGTGATCAGCAGAGCCGTCATCGGCGAAGGCGAGCTGCTGTTCATCGCAGCGCCGGAGCTCCTCGCGAACAAACACGTGAAGAACAATCTCGCGCTGCTCACCGCACTCGCCGGCCGCGAGCGCCACATCTACTTCGACGAAGTTCCGCACGGACTCCGCAGCGACGCCGGCGTGATCGAGCTGCTGAAAGACTGGCGCCTCGGACCGTTCCTCCTGCTGCTGCTGGTGATCACCGCGACCGCGTTCTGGCGTCACAACAAATCGGTCGGACCGCCCGCGAATGATTTCCGCGACACGCGTTCCGAGTCCGTCGATCTCGTCGCGTCGCTCGGCGCGCTGTTCGATCGCAACATCTCGAATTCCGAAGCGATCCTTCGCTACCACCACGAGCTCACGCGCGCCGTCGCCGCACAAACGGGACTGCGCGGCGACGCGCTGCACAAACG
>DATKFO010000594.1:0-2866 GCA_035544355.1 Thermoanaerobaculia bacterium | reverse complement strand
CCGGTTTCTAAAACCCAGGGCACGGGAGCGGGCTCGGGCACGGGCACGGGTTTGGTGTGATGAGATATCGCTTTCGGAGGACGTCATGGCCGTGCAATTTCCCAATGAGTCGGATTCGTATCGCGCTGCGCGCAATGCGCTGCTCGAATCGGAGAAGGAGCTGCGTCGCAGGATCGAGTCGGTCGCGGCGGAACGTCGCGCGTTGCCGGTCGGCGGAGCGACTCCGGAGGACTACGCGTTCGATTCCGATGAGGGTCCGGTGCGGATGTCCTCATTGTTCGGCGATCGCGACACGCTCGTGATTTATAGCTTCATGTACGGGCCGGCGATGGCGCAGCCGTGTACGTCGTGCACATCGATTCTCGATGCGCTCGAGGGCGAGGTGCCGCACATCGTGGATCGCGTGCCGTTCGTCGCGGTCGCGCGCTCGCCGATCGATCGCATTCGCGAATTCGCGCAGACGCGCGGTTGGAGAAATCTGCGCCTCTTGTCATCGGCGAACAATGCGTACAACCGCGACTATCGCGCCGAGGATGAGAAGGGTGCGCAGTGGCCGGCGCTGACGGTGTTCGTGCGGCGCGATGGGCAGATTCATCATTCTTACAGCACGGAATTGCTGTACGCGACGGCCGAGCCCGGACAGGACGGGCGGCACGTCGACATGATCTGGCCGCTATGGAATGTGTTCGATTACACGCCGGAAGGGCGCGGGACGGATTGGTATCCGAAGTTGAAGTATTGATATGGAGTACGGCGCCCGCGCCGCCGCTTTGGGTAGCGAGTTACGAGGTTGCGTGGTAAAGACGTAGGACAGGCTTCAGCCTGTCCCCCTGACATATGTCGCTGAGCGGGACAGGCTGAAGCCTGTCCTACGTTCGATCGGGTTGAGACGGTCCGACATGGTCGCCCACTCCAGATCACTCTGTGACCGTCTCCACCGGCTCCGCGGTCTCGACCGTCTCCACGTCTACGACGTCGACCATCTCTCCACCCTCCACGCCCTTCTCATTCTTCCGCTCCGCGCGGCGCGCGGCTTTTTCCTGCTGGCGTTCTTTCCGCGCGAGCTCGCGCTGGCGCTTCGCGAACGAAGCTTGTGGTTTCCCCATGATTCCTCCAAAAGCAAAGAGGGCAGGATCGCTCCTGCCCTCTTCGACCGAATGCGTTTCGGAATCTTATCGCGTCACGACGTTGGCTGCCTGAAGTCCCTTCGGACCCTGGACCACGTCGAACTCGACCGCCGCACCTTCGGGAAGCGAACGGAAACCGTTGCCCTGAATCGCGGAGAAGTGAACGAAAACGTCTTCGCCGTTCTCGCTGGTGATGAAGCCGAAGCCCTTGGCATCGTTGAACCACTTCACATTGCCGGATGTTCTCACTGGTGAATCTCCTTTCTGTGCTGCCGTCGGAGATTCGAAACCGTGTTCATCGTCTCAGGCTGGCAAATCACTGATGTTCGCGGCGTTCAACCCACTGTCACCGAAATGAATTCCTGCTAGCCTGCGCCGCGAGTGACGCTGGCCAAACGCGCGTTCCCGCTCGCCATCACCGCAGCCCTCCTCTCGACCGCGGTTCGCGCGGGTCTCGCGCTCCGCGATTGCGGCTTCCAAACCGGCGATGACGTCGAGATCGCCGAGGAGGCGTTCCGTCGCGCGGTCGGATTGCTTCATGGTCCGTGGAACATCCGCAGCCTGCTGATTCCCGATCTCTTCGTCGCGCCCTTCGTCAAGTTCGCGCACATCCTCGGCATCCGCGACGCATTCGCGCTCGCCGAAATTGCACGCCTCCCGTTCGTTCTTCTTGCCGGCGTCAACGTCGTACTGCTCTTTTTCGTCGGACGCCGCTGGTTCGACGAAAGAACAGGCGCGATCGCAGCGGTGCTCTACGCAGCACATTGGATTCCGCTCGTCTACGGCAGCTCGCTCTATCCGCGCACGATCGCCGTGACCTGCATCCTCGGCGCAATCCTGCTTGCACCGCGCAACGCGCTACTCGCCGGCGCACTCGCAGCACTCGCGATCACCACGCGCTACAGCGAAGCAATTTTCTTCGTCTCGCTGTTCGTGATTCTCGATCTCCGCCGCAAGACATTCCTCGCCGGCTTCGTCCTCGGCGTGCTCGTGTTCGTCGGCGCATACGACTGGATCACATGGGGCACGCCGTTCTCGAGCCTCGTCGAGTTCATCGAGTTCACGCTGCGCGGCGATGCGTCTTCCCGCGTCGTCAATCAACCGGTGTGGTGGTACGTCACGAATCTCCCCCACTGGATCGCAATCACCGCGATTCCGCTGATCGTGATCGGCGCGCGCAAAGCGCCACGCGCATTCCTCGCATTCGTCGCGATCCCGCTCGTCGCGCTCAGCCTCGTGTTTCACAAGGAGCTCCGCTATCTGCAGGTGATCGTGCCGTTCGCGATGCTGTTTGCCGCGCACGGATTCGTCGTCTGGCCTCGGCGCAAGCTCGCACTCGCGCTGCTGCTCCTCTCGATTCCCCTCGGCCTCACGCACATCCGCCTCGCGGAACGCCGCTCGACGAACGCCGTGAACGCCGCGCGCTGGATCGCGACGCAACATCCGCGCGCGGTGATCCTGCCGCAAGCGTGGGCATACGGCGGCCGCATCTTCCTCGGCAACGCACCACGCATCAACGATCCCGGCACACCGCCCGAACCCGCGCGTCTGCGCGAAATCCTGCCCGACGCGGATTGCATCGCGATGTACACGAGCGACGCGATCGGCGAACGCGAGCGAGTCGTGCGCGAGCACGGATTCACGACGCGCGTGAATTTCGCGAATCGCGGCGGCCGCGCGGTCAGCGTCTTTTGCCGAACACCGCGGTCCCCAATCCCCACGCCGCGTTGACGAGCAAG
>DATKFO010000593.1:0-4239 GCA_035544355.1 Thermoanaerobaculia bacterium | reverse complement strand
TGATTCCGGTGACAGCGAAGTTGGCGTCCTCATGTCGCAGAATGCGGCTTAATTCCACACGCCGGCCGAAGATACGTTTCGGATGACCGCCGAGATGATAGGGGACGAGATCGAGGATATCGTACCAAGACGTTATCTTGCGCTGGAACGAATGCGTAAACGCGTTCGATGTCGTGATTTCATCGAGGTCGCGTGCGTCGAGCACGACGATCTTCGAAATCTCCTCACGTGCCGCCTCTTTCTTGAGTTCCGCAGCAGAGCGGTCAATTGCAACGAACACGTCAAGTATTTTCCTATGCGCCCGCCACCAGTCGCGAATGACGTCAGCGATTGCGTCGTCGTCCATTCCGCCGATCTCTTCGGCCTTGACGTAAATCAGCGGCGCATCGTCCGGAAACCGAAGTCGCCATTCTGACAGGTCGATTCGAAAGCGATAAAAGCCATGGGGGAGATCGTCCGTGACAGGAAACGGCCTGTAGTCGAAGCGTTTCAGCTCGCGTAGAAACGGCGGCCAATCCTGCATTTGTAACGGAGTCGTCATCGCACCAGCTCGGATCGCCCGATTCTCAACGTGACGGAATTCTACCTTGATGAATCGATAGGCTAATATGCTCCTGTCCCGATAAGATGCGCACGACCGATGTCTGTGCGCGCTTTAAAGAAAATCGTCATCGTCGGCCGGCCGAACGTCGGCAAGTCGACGCTGTTCAATCGCCTCGCGGGCAAGCGCCGTGCGCTCACGCACGATCTGCCCGGCATGACGCGCGATCGTCTGACCGACGTCGTCGAGCTGGACGACGGCCGGCGCTACGAGCTCACCGACACGGGCGGGCTCGAATACGGCGAGTCGCCGATGTCTGCGTACGCCGATGAGATTCGCGCGCAGGCGCGACATGCGCTCGCCGGCGCGGACTTCATCCTCTTCGTCGTTGACGGCGCATCCGGCGTGCTGCCCGAAGATCGCGACATCGCGAACGATCTGCGCTCCGAGGCTTCGAAGACTGTGTTGCTGGTGAACAAGGTGGATCGCAAAGATGCGGAGGAAAGCGTCAACGAATTCTGGGAGCTCGGACTCGAGCGCGTGATGCCGATCTCCGCGGAGCATGGCGAAGGCATCGATGAGTTGATCGACGTGATCGGCGAGATCGTGCCGCCCGAATCTGCCGAAGAGCTAGAGGAAGACGAACATGCACCGATCCGTGTTGCGATCATCGGACGTCCGAACGTCGGCAAGTCGTCGCTGCTGAATCGGCTCACGAATGAAGAACGCGCCGTCGTCTCGCCGATCTCCGGGACGACGCGCGATGCGATCGACTCGGAGATCGTGCGCAACGGCCGGCGCTACCTGCTCATCGACACCGCTGGGATTCGTCGCAAGGGAAAAACGACCGACGAAGCGGAAAAGCTCGCCGTGATCTCCGCGCGCAAGGCGATCGAACGCTGCGAGATCGCGCTGGTGATGATCGACGCGATCGACGGCGTGACCGCGCAGGACGCGCATGTCGCTGGTTATGCGGACGAGGCCGGGCGCGCAGCGCTGATTCTCGTCAACAAGTGGGACGCGGCCGAGCACGCGCAGGACGACGCGAAGAAATTCGAGGAGAACGCGCGCTTCAAGATGAAGTTCCTCACGTACGCGCCGCTCGAGTTCATCTCCGCGAAGAGCGGCCGCCGCGTCGAGAAAATCTTCGCAGCGATCGACGAAATTGTCGCCGGCTATCGCAAGAAATTTCGCACTTCAGAGCTCAACAACATTCTCGAGCGGGCGCTCCGCGAGCATCAGCCGCCGAGCGTGAAAGGACGTCCGCGCCGCTTCTACTACGTTACGCAACTGAAGGCGGGGCCGCCGACGTTCGCGTTGTTCTCCAATGTCGACGAGCCGCTGCACTTCTCGTATCGGCGCTACCTCGAAAACCAATTCCGCGAGACGCTGGGGTTGGTTGGGTGCCCGATTCACTTCGTCATTCGTGCGCGGAAGGGGATGAAGAAAGTCTAGGAGTGCGGCGACGGTAGCCGCCGCTGTGTGATCCGGATCAGAAAGCGGTGGCTCGTCGCCACCGCACTCCGAAACCTCGCCCAGGATTAGAATCCGGCTCGATGAAGCTCACTCCCGGAAAGCGCGTTCTCTTTCTCACCAAAGACCCCGAGCTGATCCGCAAACAACTGCGCGGCGAGCTCGATCTGCAGATGAAGGATCTGCGCGTCGAGGATCTGCTCGACGACATCAACACCGACGCCATGACGCCGGCGTGGGTCTGCTTCGATCACAAGCCGGAAGACATCGCGCGCAACGCGTACGCGGGCCTCATCGTCAACGGCGAGCGGCTGTTTCCCGCGGACGCGCTGAAGAACGGTAATTTCGAAGTGATCGTCTCCGGCTATCGCAAAGGCGTCGGCAGCTCACGCGAGACCGCGACGCAATGCGAAGTATTCAGCGGCATTCGCGTGTCGATCGCCGCGTCGTTCGCGCCGATCCACGCGGGCAACAACATCAATCAAGGGCTGCTGATGGGCGATCACGCGATGCTCGCGCGTCTGCAGGCCGGCGAAGAGATTCCGCTTGCCGAGTTCTACGAGAAATACGATCCGATCACGCAGCTGATCATTCAGTGGGGCGGGCTCTTCCCGTTCTCGAAAGCGGTCGAGCGAGGCGACGTCGCGCTGCCGGTACCGAACACGGCGCCGCGGCCGATGACGATGGGGGAGAAAATTCTCGCGCGTCACGCGCGCGGCACCGACTACGTCAAGCCGGGCGACGCGATCGTCGTCGACGTCGACGGCGGCTACACGCACGAATTCACGACCGCGCAGGTGCACTACTTCCTCGAGCAGGAGTATGGCCCCGATTACGAGATCAAGAATCCCGACAAGTTCGCGGTGTTCGAGGATCACCTCATCTACGCCGACGAAGTGCCGAAGATGCTGCCGTTCATGGACAAGATCCAGACGCCGCGCGACCTGCAGCGCGCGTATCAGCGGCACAGCGGCTGCCGCGATTTCTCGGCGAGCGGACACGTGTCGCCCGGCATCTGCCACGAGGTCGCGCGCGAATACATCATCGATCCGGGCGATTTCATCCAGGCCACCGACAGCCACACGTGCATGGGCGGCGTGAACAACGCGCTCGCATGGGGCGTTGGCTCGACCGAGTACGCGAATCTCGTGCACTCGGGATTCACGACGATCGAAGTCTCGGAATCGATCCGCTTCGAGCTCGTCGGACGTCTGCGCGAGAACGTGACGGCGAAAGACGTGATGCTGCACATTCTTCTGCATCACGCGAAACAGCAGCTGACGCTCGACCGCATCATGGAGTTCACCGGCCCAGGCGTGCGGACGTTGTCACTCGACGAGCGCGCCACGCTCGCGAACATGGCGACCGAATGCTCAGCGCGCACCGCGATCGTCGAAGCCGACGAAAAAACATACGAATGGATCGCGTCGATGCGTCCCGACGCCGACATCGAGCGCTTGCGCGCGCGCGCAGTGACGCCCGATCCCGACGCGGAGTACGCAGGCGGCGTGCACACGATCGATCTTGCAACGATCGTCCCAATGGTCGCGCACCCCGGCGACCCCGATCGCGGCATCCCCTCGGATCCAACGAACGGAGCGTCGATTGCGGAGATCGGCGACGTCGCGATCGACATCGCCTACGCCGGCTCCTGCACCGCGGGCAAAATCGACGACCTGCTCTTCTACCACCAGGTCGCGAAGGAAGCCGTCGACGCCGGCCTGCGCGTCGCGGAAGGCGTGACGTTCTACATCCAATTCGGCTCGCAAGCCGTCGAGAAATTCGCGCGCGACAACGGCCTCATCGACACCTTCGAACGCGCCGGCGCGATCGTCCTCAACCCCGGCTGCGGCGCCTGCATCGGCTGCGGCCCCGGCGTCTCCGAAGCCGGCGACCAAGTGACCGTGAGCGCAATCAACCGCAACTACAAAGGCCGCTCGGGCCCCGGCAAGTTGTGGCTCGCATCGCCGCTCACGGTGGCCGCATCCGCATTTACGGGACGAATCACCGCGTACACGCCGGGCATGTTCGCGCGGGAGTTGGTGACCGCGTAATCACCAAATCGTTTCGACGATGCCGGCTTCGCGGATGCGCGCGTCTTTCGTCACGAGAGGGACACGGAACTCGATCGCGGTTGCCACGATGATTCGATCGGACGGATCTCGCACACCGGGCGAATCGAGTGTTCCGGCGCGTGCAGCGATCTCAAGAGACAGCGGGACAAC
>DATKFO010000592.1:0-6301 GCA_035544355.1 Thermoanaerobaculia bacterium | reverse complement strand
GGCGCATCAGGGACTGCTCGCGGCGGTGATGACCGCGCTGTTTCTCACGCTGCTCGCGGTCGCGGGGATGGAGACGAGCGTGACGCTGCACGCGCGCGATCGCTTCAACTTCCGGCAGATCGACATGGCGTATTTCTTCTTGTTCATGGGCGTGATCGTCGCCGCAATTCAAGGTGGGCTCATCGGACGCTTCGCGAAGGCAGTGGGCGAGCGGACGCTCGTGCTGATCGGCGCGACGTCATTCACGATCGGCTTCGCACTCGTGCCGGGCATTCATCGCGTGTCGCTGCTGTACGTCGTCGCGTTCCTCATCGCGATCGGGCAGGGGCTCTGTTATCCGTCGCTGACGTCGCTCGTGTCACGCGTCGCGCCGGCGCACGAGCGCGGGAGCATGCTCGGGCTGGCGACGGCGATCGGCTCGCTCGCGCGATTCATCGGGCCGATCGTCTCCGGCGCGCTGTACGACTTCGCCAAGGCGGCGGGCGCGTTTTACGGGGGGGCGGGGATCATGGTGTGTGCGATGGCTGCTGCGCTGGTGATGCGGCGGTATTCGGTGGTGCAACCGTGAGCATTTGGACTGCGGCGATCGCAATCGCCGCTTTTTGACAGCACTCGCGAGGACGAAGCCACATGCCGCGCGCGCACTTCGTGCTGGCTCCGGCGGGCGAGGTCAGGATCGAGCTCGTGCAGGCGTCAGCTTCATCGGGCTCGTGCCCTGATGCAGCAAAACACGTTGTGCCTGACGTCGCGGTCTTCCTTCGTGTCGCTCACGAGAGTCCCGGCCGTCGCGACGACGCCGGGAATGTGATTCGTCGGAATGCAGTCATCCACGCCTGTGCGCGTTCGTCCATCGTCTCCCATTGATCTCGTCATGCGCGCGACGCGTTGGATTCCATCCACTGCCACCACTTCGGACGACGCGACTGCTCTCGGCCCTCGTGCGACAAGTTTTCGAGTCTCGCGAGAAGATCGGTTATCCATGAGGAGGCCCACGCTTCTTTTCGAAGAGTCTCGAGAAACGTCCGGAGCACCGTTTGCGACCAGGGCCGCCAGAACTCCAACCCTTCTTCCAGGAGCGTGATCGGCCGGCCGAATACGATCGCAGTTTTCGGGTCGTTAGGAATCTCCGCCAACCAGCTGGCAATTTTTCTCAACGCCTCTTCGACAGTTTTGCGATCTGCGATCAGAAATACGAGGGCGAGAAGATCGCGGCTCAACTCGATGAGCTGCTGAGTATCGACCTTCTGCCGCCACGACACGTCGTCGTAATGCGCGAGCGCCTCGGCGGACAATCGCCTCAATTCCGCTGGTGTGGCTTCTGTTTCGAACAACAGCGTTGCAAACGAGAGTCCGCTCATCGACAGCGGCTCGCTTCGCCGCGGCGTCTCGGGCCGAAGAGCCGCGGCTTTTGCGCACGCAAGAAAGAGCTCCGAATTGGTTCGCGCGACTTCCGCCAATGCGAACAACAACGCAATGCTCTTATCCGGCCTCTTCACCCGATCGAGACAGGATCGTCGAAGGATCTCTTCGCCGATTTCGGGACGGTCTCGATTGATTTGACGAAGCGCTGCCTGAAGGATGATGAAGTCGTCGTCGCTCCCGCGCGTCAACGCTTTTGCGAACGAAGCCGCGAGGTTGCTCGTCCACGGCAAGCCTGGCGAACTGACCGTCCAGATACCCGCGAGAACCATTTGGTCAGTCATCGACGTCGCCAAGCGTTCAAGCGAACTTACGAGCGCGTCGGGGCCGTGGCGAAGAGCCACGGCCCTTGTTTCCTCTGGAATCCGATGCTGGATTGTCCATCTCCGCCATGGCGGCTGAACTCCGCCGACGACAGAATCGATTGACGAAGAAGCCTCATTCATTGGTTCATGGGCGAACATTCACACGCAAGTTCTGATGCAGGCTCTTCAGCCAGCGCTCGAACTGTGGATAGGAAGCATTGAGATTCCAATCGATCACGTCAAACTCGCCCCTCCCGAGTAATTCGACATCCTTCCGCGCCTGAGTGCGCGCACGCTTCAAGACTTCGGCCAGCTCGCGACGAATCGCCGTGTTCTTCCTTACGCCTCGGTAAACGGCGCCGTCCTGAGTGCCACCAAAATACTTGTTCTCAACACCAATTCTTTGCCCACCGCTCACGACCTCATTATCGAGATAGCGCATGTTACGGGACGTCCGACGTCCACGCGCGGGTGCATTGCTTCCGTAGTGCGTGTTATTGATTCGTTCGCTGTATTCGAGTCCGGCTGAACGTTGATAGACATTGCACTGGTTGTGCGACAGCACATCCGCGTCACCCGCCCAGTACGCGTGGTCGTGCTCGACTTCGATGTCATACACGCGAGCGTCGCCAGCGTGACGGCTCAACACCGTAATCGTCGAAACGCCTTCGCGGGTGCGGATCTGTTCACCGGCCGCCAGCGTGCTCGCCGCGACCCATTCCTGGCGCGTCTGCGAGTAGAAGCGATGCGTCGGGCTGCTCTCGATCGGCTTGGCGGCGCCGTCGAGCGTGATCGATACGAGCTGCGCACGATGCGCGAACGTCGAAAGCACGACGCGGCCGCGTCCCGGTTGGATTCTTGCCGGCGCGACCGAGAGCACGACAGCATTGCTGAACGGCGTCTCGTGCGTGAGCGCCATCGAGATCGTGTGTCCGGGGAAGGCCTCGTTCTCGACGATCCAGTCGACACGGCGCAGCGTTTCGATCTCGTAGACGTCACCCGGCTGCAGCGGATTCGGCATCTCCAGCCGCACGACGTGCCAGTTGACCGAATCGACCGCCGTCACGTCGTCGTCGACGGACGATGCGGCGTATGTGCTCGCGACGCGGTCGCCGACGTGGAGTTGCTCAATGGCGGATGTTCCGTTGGGCAACGAAACCGGCGTTCCGGCCGCGAGGCACGGCGTACAACCGCCTTCCGCTTCCGCAACGTCACCGATGAGCGCACGCAGCGCGCCCCTCACCCCTTGCGCCTGAATCGTCGCGAACAGATTCCGTGCGGCGACGACCGCCTCGGCTGCACCGACCACCATCAGCGCGTCGGTCGCGCCCATCTCGCCGGCGATGCCGCCGGCCTCCTCGTATCTCCCGGCCTGCTCGGCCTCGAGAATGCGGTCCGCTGCGTCTTCGTGGGACTTCACGATCGAGCCGAGCGGATCGCTGATGAACTCCGCCGCCGCGTCCGTTTTCTGCGCGAGACGGTCGTACGCGTCGCCGTCCCCGTTCACCACGACGCGCTTCACGTCGCGAACGGTCTCGTACGAGCCGGTGACGGCGTTCCACGCCATCTTCACCATGGCGTTCGCGCCGCCTTTCGCGTGCTCTTTGTTCCGCTCCGCGGCTCCTTCGTCGAGGAACGTGTACTGGACGAATTCGCCGGCGACGCTCCACATGTCTTCGCCGCAGCGCTTCAACCAGTCGAGCGGATCGGCCGCGTTCGCGAACTCGCAGAGGTTGCCCGTCGGATCGATGCCGTTGATCGGATCGTTCGCCGCGTATGCATAGAGATTCGAGCCGTCTGCATATCCGGCCGGGTCGGGAGTCAGGAAGCTGCCCGTCGACGCGTCGTACCAGCGCGCGCGCGCGAAGATCAGGCCCGACGCCGGATCGCGATACGGGAGTCGATGGAAGTCGAACAGCAGATTCGTTTGCGACTCGGTCTGCGCGACGAGATAGAGATCCGGAACGTCGTACAGCGTCGTCGTCGTATCGAAGTCGGCGAGCGGCGCAACCTTGACGAGGCGCAAGCCTTCATCGAGATCGCTCGTCGCGCGATTGAGCAGCGATTCCCAATCCGACACTGCCTGCAGCGGACGATCGCCCCACGCAGTGAAGCGCAGTGAGGACGTGACCGCCACCTGCACCGACGCCGCACCCGCCGTGAACGCGGTCCACGACGCCGGATCGATCGACCACTCGAGCGTGTTCGCATCCGTCGCCGAAGGCGCGATCGAGCTGACGCGGAGCACGCTGCCGTCGGGAGCGAGCGCGGTGAGGCGCACGCCGCTCGCGATCGTCGTCGTGTCGATCGTCTCCGTGAAGTCGATCGTGATCTTCCGGGTGCCGCTCGCTTCCTTCTTCGTCGTGATGTGATCGGCGATCGCGCCGGTCAGATATTTCGGCGCATCGCCATACGCATCGGCATACACGACACGCTCGATGAGCATGCCGTTGTCGCCGGCGACCGCCTCGAGCGAGCCACCGGCCGCATGATTGATGATCGGGAGGTAGCGCCGCGGCGTCTCGCCCGCGGCCGATGCCACGAGCACTTCGACCGGATCGTCATACGCCTGGTCGCCGTGCAGATACTGGCGCAGAAGTCCCGTCTCGACGGTTGGCGTCGCCGCCGCCTGCACGACGCCCGCGTCGTACATCGCGACGATTTGATCGGTGAACGGATCCCAGACGAACGTCACCTCGGCAGGGAGTCCGTCGTGCGCGAGAACGTTCGTGCGCGTCTCGAGCGTCCATGTACCGCTCGCATCCATCTGCGCCGTGCGGCCGACCATGCGACCGGACGCGTCGTAGTCGAAGAGGATGCGGCGGCCTTCCGCCGCATTTTCCTTCGCGATCAGACGATCGTTGACGTCGAATGTGAGCTTCCAGACGCCGTCGTTGGTGCGGCGGCCGCCGATCCACGTGAACGTCTGCGTATTCGGGGTGAACGGCGACGTGCCGTGCGTGAAGGTGCGTGACTGCAGCTGATTGCCCGCAGTGATTCCCGGAGGTGTCGCGGTCTGTGGATTCACCTTCCAGCTCAGCGGACCGACGCGATATCCCGCAGGGTCGAGCGAATTGAAATCGAGCACGCTGAGACGCAACGGATCGATGGAGCGCTCGATGAGGAGATCCGCGTCCGTCACGTCGTGGATGACGCGCGGCTGCTGCGGCGATCCCGCCCTGCGCAGCATCACCGACTGCTGCAGTCGCGCACGGCCGTCGTAATCCCAGCGCGACACGCGCGATGCGAGACCGAGGTCGACCGCGGTCTCGATGCGGTTCTTGTCGTTGAAGGTGATGCGGCTGCCGGCGATGACGCCGCCCGCGAGAACGGTATCGGCCTGGACGAGTTGTCCGGTGGGCTCCGGCAACGGCGTGACGCTGAGCACCGGAACGCTCGGCGGCGCGTTCGTCACGTTCGGCGGGGCACCCGGCAGCGCGAGCGGAGCTCCGGCATCCGGCTGATCGGCATAGCCGAAGCGCGTCTGCAGCGATGCACCCGTGGTAATGCCGCGGTGGCGCTCGGCGAGTCGATTGATGCCGCGCGCGACGCTCTGCGTGAGCAGCGGACCGACGGTCGGTGTGAGGCGATCGACGGCTTCCTGCTGCTGCCGCAAATTGCCGGCGGCGTCGTGCTGTTCGTCGATCCAGTTGCGCCACGGAGTGTCGGTCTCGCTCGTAGGCAGCGTGGGGCCGGTGACCGGCATGCGCCACCGCGACCGCTCACCGTCGAACGCCGACCACACATGTCCCTGCGTGTGCACTTCGGCGATCTGCGGCGAAGTCGAAAGACCCGTTCCGCACGGGATCAGCGACGGCAGGCAGCCGGTCTTCTTGTAGCGAATCGTGCGCGTGGTGCGGGCGCGGCCGAGGAGATCGAAATCGTCGTATTCGACCGCGGCGTCGGCTGTCGCAACGCGGATCAAACGTCCCGCGTCGTCGTACTTGTAGCCGACGACCGGATTCGACGTGGTCGACGGATTGTCTGCGTTACCCGCGTCGTGCTCGAAGAGCAGGCGTCCGCTGTTCGGATCGTATTCGTAGCGCTTCCAGCGGCCGTCGCGGGCGCGCGACGCGTCGACGGCGCCGGTGTTCGGCTCGTAGCGCGTCTCTTCGTTCGTGCTGTCGGGATATTCGATCTTCCTGATGCGGCCGAGACCGTCCGTCGTGTAGAGCGTCGTGCGGCCTTCTTCATCGACGTACTGCCGCAGCGCGCCGAGCTCGTCATACCTGCGAAGAATCTCCGCGCCATCCGGGCGCGTCTGGTGATATGCGAGACCGCGTGCGTCGTAATCAGACTTCGCTTCGCCGAGTCCCGGCGCCACGATCTTCGTAGGATTGCCTTCTTCGTCGTATTCGTACTTCGTCGTGAAGCCCGGCGTCGACGGGCCGGCACCCTGAATCGTCGACGTCGGCCGGCCGAGACCGTCGAACGTCGTGTGAAGCTCGGTCATCGTCGACGCGCGCGGCTCACGCGTGACCTTTCTCGTCGGCAGCTCACCGATGAACTCCGTGACGCGCTCCTCGGTGAAGACGCCCGACGGCGTGAACGTCGCGGTCAATCCGCTCGTTTCGCCG
>DATKFO010000591.1:0-3351 GCA_035544355.1 Thermoanaerobaculia bacterium | reverse complement strand
TGTATCCGGATCACAAAGCGGTGGCTGTGCCACCGCACTCCTAAACTAAAACGCGTAGCCGAGCGTGATGAAGTACGAGAACGCGCGTTCGCGCTCGGTCGGGTTGCCGAATTCGTCGACCTTGGTCACGCGGCGTTGGAGCGGCCAGCCGATGTCGAAGCGGAGCGGACCGACCGGCGACAGATAGCGCAGGCCGAATCCGAGGCCGTAGCGGAGGCGATCGAGATCGATCGTGGAGCCGGCGTAGACGTTGCCGGCGTCGGCGAAGAATGCGCCGCCTAACGTGCCGAAGATCGGGAAGCGGTATTCGGCGTTCAGGATGAGGAGGCCGTTGCCGCCGAGCGGGAGCACTTCATCGCCCGACGTGCGGAACAGCGTCGGCTCGCATTTGCCGTCTTTGAAATCTTTCTCGTCGAGACAGAGCGTGCCGAGAAGGTCGAGTGGGAATCCGCGGTGCGAGGTGTCGCCGCCGGCGGTGAAGCGCTCCGACAGCGGCACGGCGAGCGGCAGACCTTTCTCATCCATGCCGAGCGGTTGAATCAGGCCGACGCGTCCCGACAGCGCGACGACGTTGCGCGGCGAGATCGCGTAGTAGTACGCGCCCTGCACGAACTCCTTCGTGAAATTCGCGTCGGCCCGGATGAACGGGAACGCGTATTCGACGGACGCGCTCGTGAAGAAGCCGCGATGCGGATCGACGATGTCGTCGCGCGTGTCCCAGAAGAACGTCGGCGTGACGCTCGAGATCTGAATGTTCAGCAGCGAGCGATCGAGATCGGCGACCGGCAGACCCTGCTCGACGAGCGAGCAGATGTCATCGACCGTTTCCTTCTTGCACTTCGAGAGCTTGTATTCGTAGCGCGCGGACCAGCGCGTGCGCAGCCGCGCAACTTTCGACGCTTCGACGAAGAGACCGCGCTGCTGGATGTGCGTGCCGGGCCGCGTCTTGTCGTCGGTCTGGAACGCGGTGACCTGGATCGGCACGTTCCAGCGGCCGACGAACGGCTCACGGAACGTGAGGAACGCTTCGCGCTCTTCGCGGCTGAACACGGTCTCGAGTCCGAGATAGCGGCCTGTGCCGAAGAGATTGCGGTGCGCGATCGCGGCGGCGACGCGCGGCTCGGTCACCTGGTCGTTGCCGATCTGCTGGCGGCGCAATCCGAGCGCGCCGGTGACGGTGAGGTTCTTTCCTTCTTCGACCTGGATCACGACGTCGCGATCGCCGACCGTCGTGCCGGTCTGCTCGGGCTGTACGTCGACGCGCTGGAAGATGCCGATGCGATAGAGATCGCGCTGCGCTTCGAGGATGCGCGCGTAGCTGAACGGATCGCCTTTCTCGATGTCGGCGGTGCGCAGCACGACTTCCGAATCGGTGTACGTGTTGCCGCGGACGATCACCTCGTCGACCTTGACCTTCGGTCCTTCCGCGACGACGTACGCGAGCTTCGCCGATTTCTTGTCGTCGCTGATTTCGACGCGCGGCACGACCTGGACTTCGGCGTAGCCCTTCTCCGCGTAGAACGTCTGCAGAGCGACGAGGTCCTCGCGCTCGATCGTCGGATCGAGCGGATCGCCGACTTTGAGCAGCAGCTTCGGCAGATCGCCCGTTTTGTATTTCTCGTTCCCTTCGACATGCACCTCGGCAAGCAATGTCTCCGGGCCTTCGGTGATCGGGAACTCGACGCTCATCGTCGCGTTCTGGTCATTCGTCCGCACGAGCGGCGTCGCAACCGTCGCCTCGGAAAATCCCTGCAAGCGGTAATACGACTCGATCGCATCGCGATCATCGCTGAGCTGCTGCCGCGTGACGCCGGTCGGGCGGCGGAACAGCGTGGCGATGAGGCGGCTGACGCCTCCGCTCGTCGACGTTGCGACGAGGCCATGCAGTTTCTTGTCGGAGATCTCGTTGTTGCCGGCGAAGTCGACGTTCGCGAGGCGGTAGCGAATGCCGGGGCTCACGTGGAACGTCGTGATCCACGTGTCGCCGGCGAGTCGTCCTTCGGTATCGACGGCGGCGTGGTAGTAGCCACGCTCCTGCAGTCCCTTCACGATGTCGTCGGCGGCGCGATCGATCGTGTCGGCGCTGTACTCCTGGTTCTTGCGGAACGGTAGCCACTTGCGCACGGCGCGGCGATCGACGCCTTCGACTTCGACTTTCACGATCGGTCCGACGGAGGCGCGATAGCGCAGCGTGACCTTGTGTGTCGCGGGGTCGTAGGTGTGGCCGAGGTAGTCGGCGTCGGCGCGGCGGTAATTGCGATTGAGGAGGAAATTCTTGATGCGATCGGCATCGGCGCGCGCGTCGAGCAAACGATACGTGCGGCCAACGCCGCGCTTCATACGTTTCGTGAGTGCATCGGTCGTGAATGGACGCGTGTCGCCTTCGATGAGGACGTTCGCGATCTCCGCGCGCGGTCCGGTCGTGACGTGGAACGCGATGTCGGCGATGCTGGTGTCGCGATGGAAGTTGGTTTCGGGATCGACGACGGCTTCGAGGAAGCCGAGGTGATTGAGCTCGGTCTGAATTGCCTGCGCGCTGTCGTCGACGGCGTCGAGTGAGAAGACATCACCGCTGTGCACGGTGACCTCGCGTTGTGCGCGCGCGCGATCGCCGCCCTTGAGTCCGTCGAAGTGAACCGGCCCGACGCGATATTGGAGGAACAGCGAGAACGTGACGAGCGCGCCGCCGTCTGCCGGCCGCACGTCGACGCGCACGTCGCGGAAGTTGCCGGTCGCGAAGAGGTTCTTGATCGACGACTGCAATTCGCGAATCGTGACCGGCTGTCCGATCTTGAGCGTGACGTACTGATTCATCGGCGCGGTGTCGAAGCGCGCGTCGGCGCGGAGGTCGATGCGCGCGATCGCTTGTCCTTCGAGTGCGTGCGGCTGGACGTTCGTCGTGGGTGGTGGAGGAGGCGGTGCGGGAAGTGCGGGCGCGCCCGCGGGACGCAGCGAAAGGAACGATGCGTACTGGCCGCGTCCCTGCGAGCCCCACGTCCAGTGACCTTCGTAGCGGCGGCGGAAGCGCGCGTCGATGCGGTATTCGTTCGAGGAGTCGTCGCGCGTGAGCTGCAGCGTCCAGTCGCGCGTCACGCTCCACTCGACCACTTCGCGGCTCTCGTGGCTGTCGAGGTTGTAGACCACGAGCACGCGCACGCTGTTCGACACGCGCTTCTCGAACGTGACTTTCGGTCCCGCGCCGATGCCGGTGTCGAGCAGGCCGGGATCGAACGTGAACGAGTCGGCGAACGGCAGGATGCGTGAGCCGATGAGCGAGCCGAGGCTTTGATAGAGGAGCGACGTGCCGACGAGTCCCGCGCCGCCGCCGCTCGTGGTCTGCCCGGAGCGGCC
>DATKFO010000590.1:0-3802 GCA_035544355.1 Thermoanaerobaculia bacterium | reverse complement strand
TCAGGCGGCCCGGACCGGCTGAGAGCCGGTCCTACGTTCTGCCTGCAATACGAGCGGTTTCTGTTTCGTTGACCGCCCGTGTAGAGTCATCCACAAGCACACGATGAAGTTCACCGACAAGCTCCAGTATCTGAAGTACCTGGTCGACAAGCGCGGCATGCGCCCCGTCTATCTCATCCTCGGCCTGACCTACGACTGCAACTCGTTCTGCCGCACGTGTTTCAACTGGGAGCAGTTGCGCAAGAACAAGGAGCACGAGCTGTCGCTCGATGAGATCAAGAAGACATTTGCGTCGATGGGCGATCTGCTCTTCATCGTGATGTCGGGCGGCGAGCCGTTTCTTCGGCGTGATCTGCCCGAGGTTTGCGAGTTTCTGTCGAACAACAACCATGTGAAACAGATCACGATCCCGACCGGCGCAATCACGAGCGATCTCATCGCGCGGCAGGTCGAGACGACGCTGCAGCGTTGCCCGTCGACGCAGATCGTCGTGAACCTCTCGATCGATCACATCGGCGAGAAGCACGACTGGATCCGCGGCGTGCCGGGCAATTACGAGAAGGCGAAGAAGACGTACGCCAACCTGATGCCGCTGCGGGAGCGCTATCCGAACCTCACGGTGAACGTGCACACGTGCTTGTGCACGTACAACGCCGACGATCTCGACGTTCTGTTCGAAGGCGTGCGCCGCGACTTTCCGAAGGTCTCGTTTCATTCGTTCGAGATGCTGCGCGGCGATCAGCCGGACAAGAACATCCAGCCGATCTCGACCGAGCGCTATCGCGAGCTGCTGCCGAAGCTCGAGGAGTACTGGAACGGCTACCGCAACTACGACGGCTTCCTGAAATTCGTGAAGGTGTATTCGCGGCGGATGGAGCTCGCGGTGCTGGAGCAGGAGACGCAGGTACGTCCGTGCCACGCGGGCCGCGTGTCGGGCGTGCTCGACGCGCGCGGCGAAGTGCGGATGTGCGAGCTGCGCGACGCGGTCGGCAACGTGCGCGACACCGGCTACGACTGGGACCAGCTCTGGTTCTCCGAGGCGGCTGATGAGCAGCGCCGCTCGATCCGCGCGAAGGAGTGCCATTGCACGCACTCTTGCTTCATGTCGTCGTCGCTCGTGTTCGACGTGCGCACGTGGGGCGCGTACTTCGCGTCGACGGTCGTGAATTTCCTCTCCGCCGCGTGAAGACCGCGATCGTCGGCCCCGTCTTTCCCTATCGCGCCGGCATCGCGTATTGCACGACGCGTCTCGCCGAAGAGCTCGGCGCGGATGTGATCTCGTTCAAGCGCCAGTTCCCGAAGATGTTCTATCCCGGCGGCGACGACATCGATCCGACGCTGCCGCGCGCGAACGCGCGCTTCCTGCTCGACGTCGTCAATCCACTGACGTGGATTCGCGGCGGACTCGCGCTGCGCAGGTACGACGCGGTGATCCTGGTGTGGTGGGTGTGGGTGTGGGCGCTGCCGTATCTGGTGCTGCTCGCGTTTCTGCCGAAGCGCACGCGCGTGATCCTGCAGTGCCACAACATCGGCGACAAAGAGCCGGCCGCGTGGAAGCGGATGCTCACGAATCTCGTGTTGCGGCGCGGGGATGTTCTTGTCGTGCATGCTGCATCAGAAAAAGAAGAAGCTTCGCGCCGCACGCGACGAAAAATCATCACGACGTTCCTCCCGGTCCACGAGCTCGGCGGCGCGATGCCGTCGCGCGACAACGCGCGAACCACTCTCGGCATCGATGCGAAAAACGTCGCACTCTTCTTCGGTCACGTGCGTCCGTTCAAAGGACTCGACATCGCACTCCGCGCGTGGCAGCAGATCGAGAGCGACGCGCTGCTCTTCGTCGCGGGCGAAGCGTGGTGGAAAGCGGAAGATGAATATCGCAAGCTCGCGACGAAGAACGTGCGCCTCGAATTTCGCTTCATCCCCGACGCCGAGATCGCGACGTACTTCGCCGCGTGCGACGTCGTCCTCGCGCCGTATCGCATCGAAGCGCAGAGCGGCGTCGCGCTCACCGCGTTTCATTTCGCGCGTCCGGTGATTGCGACGACCGTCGGCGGACTGCCAGAGATCATCGAAGAGGGAAGGAACGGGATGCTCGTGCCGCCCGAGGATCCGGTCGCGCTCGCGAAAGCCGTCGACGCGTTTTTCGCACGCGACGATCGCGATGCGATGGAGCGACACGCGGCGGACTCCGCCCGTAAATACTCCTGGGAGGAATACGGCGCGCTCTTCCGGCGCTTGGTTGCAGGCGAATGAAGTTCTCTCCGCGCAGGATCAAAGTCGGCCTCGAGCTCACCTCGAAGTGCAATCTCCGCTGCGGGATGTGTCCGCTGCCGGTGCTGCGCCGTCCCTACGAAGACATGGACTGGCCGATCGTCGAAAAGGCCGAGCGCGAGATCCACGGCCTCGGCCTGCGCCTCAAATGGCTGCACGAAATGGGCGAGCCGCTGTTGTACTCGCGCATCGACGATGCGATCCGCCTCTTCCCCGAAGCGAGTCTCTCCACGAACGGGCTCGTGCTGACGGAAGAAGTCGGCGCGAAATTGCTCGCGTCGCCGCTGCGACGCATCCGCATCTGCGTCGATTCGATCCAGCCGAAGATCTATCCCCAGCTCCGCACCGGCGGCGACTTCGACAAGCTCGTCGACCTCACGCGCAAATTCCTCGTGCAGGCGAAGGGACATCCGATCCGCATCGAGATCCAGAAGATGCGCTCGCGTCTCACGCTCGACGAGACCGTCGACGACTTCCGCGGCGTGTTCGATTTGAAGCAGTTCAAAAACGCGCGTGTGATCGAGAAGACGTGCGAGGCGCTCGACGTCAACGAAGAGACCGATCTGCACGGCAAGTTCTACGGCTGCGTACAAGGCGCGTTCTTCACCTGGGTCGTGATCTTCGCCGACGGACGCGTCACGCATTGCTGCTACGACGCGCACGGCGATCAGGTGATGGGCGATCTGAAGACGCAGTCGCTGCGCGAGATCATCGACGGCGACCGCTTCGCGCAGATGCAAGCCGCCTTCGATCGCCGCGACTTCACGCAGCTCCCGCGCTGCGGCGAATGCTTCAAGCACGGCGGCGAATCGCACGCGTTCAACGACGTGCTCACGCGCGTGCAAAACCTCCCGAACGTCGCGAAGGATGTCGTGCGCAAAGTCATCGACGTGCGGTACCGATGACGGCGACGCTCCTCAACATCGCCTTCGGCCTGATTCCCACACTGATTCTCGGCGCGAGCATCGCCGCCGGCGTCGACGACGATCGCCAGCACCGCCGCATGTTCCTGCTCGTCTACGGACTCTGGGCGATCACGCTCGCGATGTGGAACTGGATGCGCTCGTACCACGTCGCGTGGATCATCACGTGGGCCGTGTTCGGAGTGGTGGCGTTGATCGCAACGCGTGCAAGGCGCTGATGTGGAGTGCGGCGGCCGCGCCGCCGCTTTGGGTCGCGTGTTCGAGGCGGGAAGATGCGCGAGCTACGCGGTTGCGATGAGCGCGCTGGACGGCGGACTTATAGTCCGCCGGTTTCCGAAGTCGGCGGACTATAAGTCCGCCATCCAGGCCGTGCGGCAACTGCAGTCGCACTCCGGATCAAATCACCGCGCAACTTCGCAACCTCGCAACCCGAACGCGTTACCCAAAGCGGTGGCATGGCCACCGCACTCCAGATGACTATCGGAAGCTGATCGGAATGTCGTCCATCGTGAGCACGCCGGGGCGGGCGCCGATCACGCGTGGGATCGCGTTCACGACCATCGCCGCGGTTGCGCGATCGCCGTGGACGCCGTTTTTGATCTCCA
>DATKFO010000589.1:0-2123 GCA_035544355.1 Thermoanaerobaculia bacterium | reverse complement strand
ATGGCCGCCGCACTCCAAACTAAACCACACGCGCGAGTGCTGCCATCAGCTGCGGGGTCTCGAACGGCTTGCGCAGAAAGGCGACGTGCGGGCGCACGAGGTAGTGCTCGATCCACTCCACTTCGTAGTGGCCGCTGATGAAGATGACGGGGAGCGAGGGCCAGCGCTCGGTGATTTGGTCGTAGAGATCGGTGCCGAGGATGTCGGGGAGGCCGATGTCGAGAATCAGTGCGTCGGGTTGCGATTCTTCGAGCAGGTGAATCGCCTGTCCGCCGTTCGCGGCGACGCGCACGTCGATGCCTTCGGTCGACAGGATCTCGCGCAATCCGATGGCGACGGCTTCTTCGTCTTCGACGAGCAGCACCGCGGACGGGAGATGTTCGCGCGGAACTTCTTTGGGCGTGACGCGCGGCAGCAGGATGTGGAACTCGGTTCCGACGCCGACCTCGCTGACGACGCGCACGGTTCCCTGGTGCGCGCGCACGACTTGATGCACGACGGCGAGGCCGAGGCCGGTGCCGCTGCGCTTCGTGGTGAAGAGCGGCTCGAAGATGCGTTCGCGCACATCGGGCGGGATTCCCGCGCCGCGATCGCAGACGGCGAGATCGACGTCCTCGCCGGCGCGGCGCGCGAAGATCGTGATCGGCGACGGAGGCGATGACGCATCGCGCGCGTTGATCAGCAGATTCGCGAGCACTTGATTCAGCTGCGCGACGTCGGCCGCGATGAAGAGTCCCGGCTCGGCGTCGAGCTGCGCGCGATTGCCGGTGAGCGCCGTCGCTTCGGGGAGGAACGATTGCAGCCATCCCGCGACTTCGATCGTCGCGAGCACCGGCACTGCCGCACGCGTGAAGCGCAGGATGTCTTCGGTGATCGCGCGTCCGCGCTTGAGTGATTGTTGAATGTGCGAGACGGCGGTGCGCGTCGGCTCATCGGTCGCACGCCGTGCGAGCACCGTCGCGAACGTGTCGATGCCCATCAGTACGTTGTTGAATTCGTGCGCGATTGTCGCGGCAAGCTGTCCGAGGCTGGAGATGCGGCGCGCTTCGCCGAGCTCGCGATGCAACTCGATGCGCTCGCGTGCGGCGGTCTCGTCGAGCGTGATGTCGAGCACGGAGCCGAGGATGCGCGGGCGTGCGTCGCGGGCGATGCGGGCGCGGATGCGGATCACGCGCTCGGCGCTGTCTTCGGTGATGATCGAGCACTTGAGATCGATCGGCTGCTGGCTCGCGATCGCGGCCTGCACGCTATCGTGATCGGACGGCGTGACGCGCGAGATCAGATAGTCGAGCCCGACCTGACGGTGGCGCGGCTCGAGATCGAAGATGCGATAGAGCTCGTCCGACCAAAGCACCGTGCCGTCGGCAAGGTTCTCTTCGAATGAGCCGATGTGCGCGAACGCCTGCGCATCGTTGAAGCTGCTCGCGAGGTTGCGGTACTTCTCTTCCGAGCGTTGCAATGCGACGCGCGCTTCATCACGGCTGATCGCGAAGCCGAGCTGCGTGCCGACGTGCCGCAGCACGTCGAGCAGTTTGCCGTCGGGCGGATTCGGCTCGGTCGAGTAGAGCTCGACGACTCCGCTCACGCCGCTCGCATCGACTGTCGGAAATGCGAGCGCCGACAACATGCCCGCCTCGCGCGCGGGCGTGCTCGGAATGTCGTGGATGAATTGCGTCTCGCCCGTCGCGAACACACCGCCGGGCAATCCGGCGTCGCGCTTCACGACGAGCTGCAGCGTCGCGTCGCGAAAGCCGGCGGCGTCGAGACCGGGACGGCTCCAGAACACGCGCGCACGCATCGCGACACGCTGCGCATCGGCAAGCCAGATCACTCCGGCATCGCAATGGAGCTCGCTGCCGAGCAGCTCGAGGAGAGGAGGTGCCGCTTCCGAGAATCGTTCCGCACGCGCGAGGATGTCGGTGACGCGGACGTACAGCGGATCGGTCATGAAGCGATGCGAATTATAATTCAGGCGTTACGGATGGGTTGCACAATTTACATCAACTTCACATAGACGCTTTCCCGTGCCCGCACCCCGTCCCCGAGCCCGAGCCCGAGCCCGCTCCCGGCTTTTGACTTTCGGATCGCAGCTCGGAAAAGCCGGGCGCGGGCTCGGGCTCGGG
>DATKFO010000588.1:0-2726 GCA_035544355.1 Thermoanaerobaculia bacterium | reverse complement strand
CGGATACTGGTCGCTCCGCACGAAGAAAACCTCCTGAGGGAACGGATCCGCGGTCAGCTCCATCTTCATCTCGCTCGCGATGCGTGCGGCTGCGTCGCCGAGGTCGTTCGTTTCTGCGCCGAGGGCAACGTAGTCGCGTGTCGCGTGCAGCATCATGATCTCGTCGATGTTGATGTTGGCGACGAGGTTGTCGATCGGCACGGTGGGGTTGTTCGCGAAGTAGTCGGCGCCGCGAAGGCCTTTTTCTTCGCCGGTCGTGGCGAGGAAGATGATCGAGCGCTTCGGTTTTTTTGGCGACGTCGCGAATGCGCGCGCGACTTCGAGCATCGCAGCGATGCCGGACGCGTTGTCGAGCGCGCCGTTGTTGATCGCGTCGCCGTCGACCGGCTCGCTGATGCCGAGGTGATCGAGGTGCGCGGAGTAGACGATGTATTCGTCGCGCAGTTTGGGATCGGAGCCGGGAAGGACGCCGACGACATTCGGACTCTTCAGTTGTTCGTGTTTGCTTGCGAGATGGATCTCCGCGCGCACGGGCAGCGCGAAACTCTGTGGCTCCCCTTTCTCGATCAACGCGACGACATCGTCGAGTTTCACCGGTGATCCGGTGAAGAGCGCTTCGACGCCGAGTTTGTTGAGCGAGACGGTGCTGCTCACGTTCGCGTTGACTGCGTGCGCGTTTCCGTTTGCTTCGAGCCAGTGCATCGAGCCGAGCTTGAATTGGCGCACGACGCGCGGCCACGGCGCGCGCTCTTCTTTCGGCGGGACCATCGTGATGAGTCCGGACGCGCCGTGCGCCGCGGCGGTCTCGATCTTGTTGAGGCTCGAGCTGTAGTGCGCGCGGAGTGCGTTCGGGAAACCTTTCGGCGCGCCGTTGAAGATTGCGACGATCTTGCCGCGCACGTCGATGTTCGCGTAGTCGTCGTATTGCTGATCGGGTGCGGTGATGCCAAAGCCGGCATAGACGACGTCACCTTCGCGGCGCGAGTCAGGCGATATCGGATCTCCATACGTGATGAACTGCTCGCCGAATTGGAGAGAGACCGGTGCGGCGCCGTCCTTCCGCGTCAGGACGATGTTCGAGGTGCTGCCGGCCACCGTCTTGCGGAACGGGACCTCCTGAAAGTAGCTGCCGTTCGCACCCGGCTCGATGCCCATCGCTTCGAGCTGCGTGGCGACGTAATCCGCGGCGATCCGGTACCCGCGCTCGCCCGTGCCGCGGCCTTCGAGGAGGTCGCTCGCGAGGAAGCTGACGTGGGCGCGGACGTCTTCGGGACGAAATCGGTCCGCGGCACCGGAAGTCATCGCGACAAAGATCACCATCAGAATCAGTAATTTGCGCATTCAGCCCCTCGGATGATTATCGTGATTGGCGTGAGATTAGAATTAATGTATCATGCATATCATGAATGCCACGGAGACGACGGCCAGTGCTTCTGCGACGTCTGCGTATGTCGTATCGGGCTCCGAGCTGCTCGAGCAGGATGAGACGCTGAAAGAACATGCGGGCGAGATTCTCAAGGACGCGCTCGTGGTCTGTTCGGACGACCCCGGAATCCTACACGCCGTGCGCGATCTCGTGGCGACGCTTCAGACACAATCGCAGCAGGACGAGGCAATCGTCCAGACGCTAATGGCAACGACCGGCGGCATTCCGGATGCCGATCATCTGGAGCAACTGCGCCGCAATGCGGAAATGCGCGAGGCGTTTCTCAAGGAAGTGCCGCTGCTCAAGAGCAGCGACATCGCGCGGCTCACGGGATCGACGGCGCGCAATGCATCGGCGAAAGCGAATCGCTGGAAAACGCAGCGGCGCATTTTTTCGGTGAGCGTCAAAGGCGTGGATTACTTTCCCGCATTTCAGTTCGATGAGCATGGGGAGCCGTTGGAGGCGATGCGGGAGATTTTGGAGATGTTCGCCGATTTCGGCGAATGGGAGATCCCGCTCTGGTTCTTTTCGAACAACGGGTGGTTGCCGAATGAAGACGCGCCGATGACGGTGTTGCCGCGCGATGCCGCCGCGGTGATCGAAGCAGCACGCCGCGAGATCGAGCCGCTGGAGTTCTGATTTCGTGGTTCCTGATCCTCCACGAAAACTCGCGCCGCATGTCGTGACGTGGTTGGCGGAGCGGCCATTTCATCGCGTGTTCCGGCTCGAGCATGGAGCGACGCGCTTCAATCCCGGCTCACCGAATGGAGGCGTGCGCGGACGCTTTCATTTTTTTCGTGATGCGAACGAGCAGATCGTTTCTTCGCTGTACGGCGCCGAGGTTCAAGACGCAGCAATCGCGGAAACGATTTTACAATTGTCGCCACAGCATCGGCATCAACGATCGCTGCGTCCTGCGCGATTCAAAGCATTTGCAATCGCGTCGATCACCGTTGCGCACGACCTTCGTCTCATTGAGTTGTGCGGCTCCGGTCTGCAGAAATTGCGACTGCTTCCCGAAGAGCTCACCAGCACTTCGCCGAGCGAATATTCGCGCACGATCGCATGGGCGAAGGCGCTGCATCACGCAGCTCCAGATGCGCATGGATTGCTGTGGGTCTCGCATCAATTCAACACATCGAAGGTGCTGATGCTGTTCGGCGATCGCGTCGATGAGAAAAATCTCGCCGCTGAGACGATCCTGCATCTCAGTGTCGGGCGCGGGCGGAAACTCGTCGAGCACGCGGCGAATCGCGCGGGGATCACGATTCTCTAGTCTGCCTTCAAGATTGAATCGATG
>DATKFO010000587.1:0-5270 GCA_035544355.1 Thermoanaerobaculia bacterium | reverse complement strand
TGCTCGTCGATGCCGCCGAAAAGATGAGTGAAGGGGCCGCGCGCTGGCTCTGGGACTCGCTCATCGGCGCCGTCGCCGACGCGGAAATCCCCAACATCCGCTTCGTGATTTTCGGGCGCACCAAACCGAACATCGACCGCTGGAAGAAACAACTCGTCGAATTCGCGGAGCTCCAGCCGCTCGCACAGTCCGACATCGCGCTCTACCTCGAAAAGCGCGGCGTGGGTCCCGAGCACCGCGAGGCATTGGCGCAGTTCGTCTTTGCGATCAGCAAGGGGAATCCGTTCGAGATCGCCAATCACGTCGATGTATTTCTCGATATGCAGGAGCGGCAAACCGCCGGGGCGCGATGACCGATCTGCTCTCGCAGTTTGCGGCGATGGTCGAGCAATCCTCTGCCGCGGGCGGAGGGAGCATCGAACTGCTGGTCGCGCAGCTCGGGGACGAAGGGGAGCTCGTGCGGCGCTGCGCGATCACGCATCAGTTCACGCCGGCCGTGCTGCGGGTGCTCGATCCCTCGCTCGATCCGGCCGAGGCGGAAGCGCGCTTCCATCGTTTGGCGCGTCTGTCGCTCGTGATCCGCAGCCCGGACGGCCTCGCGCTCCACGACCGCGCGCGCGAACAGCTCTTTGCCGGCTGGCTCGTTCCGGAGCGGATCGATGAATTGCGTACGATCAGTGCGCGGCTCACGTTTTACCTCGGCGCTCTCACCGGGTCCGCTGCCGGCGCGGAGCGCGAGAAGCTCGTCCGCCGCCATCTGTTCCATCTCATCGCCGTCGATCAGGATGCCGGCATCGATGCGTTCGAGAAGGAATTCGAGACTTCCCGCGAGCGGGTCCGCTACACGGCCTGCGACAACCTGCTGCGGATGGCGCACGAATACGATCCGATCCTCACGCCGGCGAATCGCGGCCGCGTGGCGTATCGCGAAGCGAAGCTGGCGCTCGATCGCGGAGCTCCCGGCCAGGCGCTTTCGCTGTTCACGTCCGTCGCCGCTGAGCCGGCGATCGACCCTCCGCTTCGCGCGAAAGCGCTCAATGGAATCGGCCTCGCCCACGCGGATGAATGCCACTGGAAGAGCGCGGCGATCGCGTTTCTCGATGCGCTGCGGTTCGCCGCGGAGCACAAGGAGACGCGTGTCTATCGCGCCGGCTTCCTGCAGAATCTCGCGGCCGTCTACCGCAACAACGGCTACATCGAGCCTGCGGAGTCGCTGCTGACGGAAGCGGCGATCCTCGCGGCAGGGTCGCACAACGGGCGAGTCATCGCGTCCGTATGCAACGCATTCGGAACGCTTTACCTGCGCGGCGAGGAACCGGGCAAGGCCATCGCCAGTCTGCGCGAGAGTCTCGAGCATCTGGACGAGGATGATTTCGCCCGCTCGCGCGTCTACAACAACCTCGGCCTCGCCTGCATGCGCGCTTCCGATCTTCCGGCCAGCGAGGAATGGTTCAATCGCAGTCTTGAAATGAAGGCGCTTGCCGGCGACACGGTCGGCCAGGCCAATACGAACATCAACCTCGTCCGGCTCTATCGCGAGCAGCAGGCGCTCGACAAAGCCGTCGGCGCGGCGGCGACTGCGGCCGATCTCTTCGAGCGCGTTTTCTTCTGGAAAGAGGCGGGCGATGCCAATGCCATGCTCGCGCGTTTCTACCTCGAGGCGAAGAAACCGGCCGAGACCGTGCGCGCGATGGCGGCTGCGTTCAATGCATATGAGCGTGCGCATGCCGATGAGGAAAGCGAGAACTTACGCAATGAAATGCGGCATCCCAGCGACGATGAGAAACGCTTCCGTCTCACCGCAGGGGACATGCAGAGCGTGCCGGGGCGTGGATCGCAGCCCTACGGAATCGCGCTGGTGCAGCAGGACGAAGCGTGGATCCCCCCCAAACGTCCGCCGATCGCCGCCATTCTCTCGGTGATCGTCATCGGCCTCGGTCAGGTCTACAACGGCGACTGGAAAAAAGGGCTGGTCATGTTTCTGTCCTTCATCGGCTGCTCTTTCCCGCTCCTCAAACTGGGAGGAGACCTTGGCCGAATGATTTTTCCGGTTGTGCTGATCGCGATCGCGATCTGGTCGAGTCGCGATGCCTGGCGGGTGGCACACGGCAAGGCGCCTCGCTGGTGAGCAGCCGGCATTCAATGAAAGTCGTGGCTGTACACGTCCGCGACTCCGTCGAGCGGAGAAAAGCTTTCCGCGCGTACGGATGCTTGTCCTTCCGCGTTTTGCACGATGCCTTCGACGATCAGGCCTGAGTGGCGGAGGATCGTGGTGCGTTGCTCGGCGAACAGGTTCGGATGGACGATCGCCTGGGAGAGGCCGGTCTCGTCTTCGAGGGTGAGAAAGACGAATCCTTTTGCGGTGCCGGGGCGCTGGCGCACGATCACGGCGCCGGCGGTGCGCACGCGCGATCCGTTCGGGACGTGTTTGAGCTGCACCGCGGTGAGGATGCCTTCGCGCTGCAGGGTTTCGCGATAGTGCTCGAGCAGGTGAGGGCCGGTGGTCAGTTCCATGGCGTCGTAGTCGGCGAGGGTTTCTTCGGGGATGGACATTTCGCGCAACGGCGATCGCGAGCGCGTCTCGGTCCCTTCGAACAACTCGCCTGCGGGCTTCGCCGCTTTCGACGCTTGCCACAGCGCGCCGCGGCGCGTGAGTCCGAATGGTGCGAGCGCGCCGGAGTACGCGAGCTTCGTCATCTGGTCGTCGCGCAAGCGGCAGCGCACGGCGAGATCGTCCACTGATGCGAACGGCTGCGCGGCTTCGATACGCGTGCCGGCTTCGCCGCGCAGTCCTTTCACGAAGCGCATGCCGAGGCGGACGGCGCCGTTTTCCCAGCGGCACATCCATCCTGATTGGTTCACGTCGATCGGCAACACGTTGACCTTGTGCCGCTGCGCGTCTTTGATCAGCGTCGCGGGATGATAGAAGCCCATCGGCCACGCGTTGAGCAGCGCGACGTAGAACGCGGTCGGATGGTGCGCCTTGATGTACGCGCTCGCGTACGCGATCAGCGCGAAGCTCGCTGCGTGCGACTCGGGGAATCCATACAGCGCGAACGACGTGATCGATTTGACGATCTGGTCCTGCGCGGGGAGATCGATGCCGCGCTCGGTCATCCCCGCGCGCAGGCGCTTCTCGATGTCGACCATGCGCTCCATCGAGCGCTTGAAGCCCATCGCGCGCCGCAGCTCCTCCGCTTCGCCGCCGGTGAATCCCGCCGCGACCATCGCGATGCGCAGGAGCTGCTCCTGAAACAGCGGCACGCCGAGGGTGCGCTTGAGAATCGGCTCGAGACAGGGATGCGGATATTCGACCGGCACTTTCTTCTGCCGCCGGTCGAAGAACGGTTTGATCATGCCGCCGACGATCGGGCCGGGGCGGATGATCGCGACCTGCACGACGATGTCGTAGAAGCACTCGGGCTTGTTGCGCGGCAGCGACGCCATCTGCGCGCGGCTCTCGACCTGGAACATGCCGATCGTGTCGGCGTCGTTGAGCATCTTGTAGACGAGCGGATCGCCTTCCGGCAGATGCGCGAGGTCGACTTCTTTCCCTTCGTTCGTGAGGATGAGGGGCAACGCTTCTTCGAGCGCGGCGAGCATGCCGAGGCCGAGGAGATCGACTTTGATCAGGCCGAGATCGGCGCAATCGTCTTTGTCCCATTGAATGACGACGCGGCCCGGCATCGCCGCGGGCTCGAGCGGCACGACTTCGTCGAGGCGTCCCTTCGCGAGCACCATCCCGCCGGAATGTTGTCCGAGGTGCCGCGGCAGATTTTGAATCTGCAGATAGAGACGCATGAAGTGCTTCACGCGCAGATCCTCGGCATCGAATCCTGCGGTCGCGAGCTGCTCCGGAAGCGCGTCGAGCTTTTCGCGGATCTCGCCGAAATGCCAGGTGCTCATACATTTCGAAAGCTTGTCCGCCTGCTCGAGCGAGAAGCCGAGCGCCTTGCCGACTTCGCGCGCGGCGGAGCGGTCGCGGTACGTGATGACGTTCGCGGTCATCGCCGCGCCGTGCGCGCCATACGTTTTGTAGACGTGCTGGATGACTTTCTCGCGCTGATCGCCCGACGGCAAATCGAGGTCGATGTCAGGCCACTCGCCACGCTCTTCGGAGAGAAAGCGCTCGAAGAGCAGATCCATCTTCACGGGATCGACGGCGGTGATGCCGAGCGCGTAGCACACGGCGCTGTTCGCAGCGGAGCCGCGTCCCTGGACGAGGATCTTCTCGCGATTGCAGAACCGCACGATGTCCCAGACGATGAGGAAGTAGCCGGCGAGATCGAGCTTCTCGATCATGTTCAGCTCTTTCTCGAGCTGCGCCTGCGCGCGCGCGGTCATCGGACGCAGTCGCGCCTTCGCGCAGTTCCACGTCATCTTGCGCAGGAACGAGTTGTTCGTTTCGCCGGGCGGCAGTGGGTAGTCGGGGAATTGGTATCCGAGATCGGCGAGCGTGAAGTCGAGCGTGTTCGCGGGCTCCCACGCGCCGTCGATCGCTTCGGGGAGGTCGTCGAACAGCGCGCACATCTCGTCGGCGGTTTTGATGTGGCGCTCGCGATTGATGCCGAGGAGGCGGCCGGCGTTGTCGACGTTGCGTCCTTCGCGGATGCAGGTGAGGACGTCGTGTAGCTCTTTGTCTTCGACACGCGCGTAGCGGACGCCGTTCGTTGCGACGAGCGGGAGTCGCATGCGCCGCGCGATGTCGATGAGCGCGAGGTTGCGATGCTCTTCGTCGCGGCGTCGATGGCGTTGCAGCTCGATGTGCGTGCGGCCCTGGAACATGCCGGCGATGCGATCGAGTGTTTCGCCGCCGGCGCGCGTGAGGCAGTGGAGGCCGCCGGTGAATTGCTCGACGATCTCCCACGTGTAGACCGCTTCTCCCTTCGGATGATGCGCCGCGCCGGCGGTTACGAGCTTGCAGAGATTTCTATAGCCGGTGCGATTGGCGACCAGAACCGTGAGCGGCATTTTGTCGGAAAGCATCAGCTCCGATCCGACGAGCGCGCGCACACCCGCTTTCTTCGCAGCCGCGTAAAACCGCGGCGCGCCGTAGACGCCGTTGCGATCGACGAGCGCCATCGCAGGCAGATCGCGCTGCGCCGCGTGAACCATCAAATCCTCGGGCAGCGACGCGCCGTCGAGAAACGAGAACGCCGACGCCGCGCGCAGCTCCGCATACGGCCGCGCTTTCGCCTTCGGCTTCGCATACGCGCGCTTGCGCACGCGCTCCTTGCGCGAGCCGGCGGCGGCGTACGACATGAAGCCGA
>DATKFO010000586.1:0-11484 GCA_035544355.1 Thermoanaerobaculia bacterium | reverse complement strand
CACGTGCGGCAATGTAGACGCGATGGAGCCGAACGACCGTGAGCATGCTCACGCCTCGGGCAGCGGACAGAGCGCCCACCGGCTGCGACGACGCACGATTTGCGCGAGGGCGGGCCGCCTGGAGAGGCGGCCCTACGAGTGAAACGTAGGACATGCTCTCAGCTTGTCCTGCGCGTGCCGCGTGCCAGGGAGTGGCCGGGCTACGACGAAGGCACGATTTCCGCGAGGGCGGGCCGCCTGGAGAGGCGGCCCTACGTTGTGGAACGTAGGACATGCTCTCAGCTTGTCCTGCGCGTGGCGCGCGCCGGGCCGCCCCTACGAACTCGCGCTCACAGCCGATCCGTGAGGATCGTTTTCGCGATCGTCGCCAGCTGCATGTTCGACGTTCCCTCGTAGATCTGTCCGACCTTCGAGTCGCGCCAGAACTTTTCGACGGGGTACTCTTTCGTATACCCGTTGCCGCCGTAGAGTTGCACGGCGAGCGAGGTGACTCTCTCGCAGACCTGCGACGAGAAGAGTTTCGCCATCGCCGCCTCGCGGAGGAACGACTTCTTCGCGTCCTTTAGCCGCGCGGCGTTGTAGACCATCAGGCGCGCGGCCTCGAGGTCCGTGGCCGCCTGCGCGATCTGGAACTGCACGCCCTGAAAGTCGGCGATCCGCTGGCTGAACTGTTTCCGTTCTTTCGTGTATGCGATCGCATGTTCGAGCGCGCCTCGCGCGACGCCGATCATCTGCGCGCCGATGCCGATGCGCCCTTCGTTCAGGGTCTCGATCGCGATTTTGTAGCCCTTGCCGGGCTCGCCGAGGACGTTTTCTTTGGGGACGCGGCAGTCTTCGAGGATCAGCTCGCAGGTGGAGGAGGCACGGATGCCCGTCTTGTCCTCCTTCTTGCCGACGGAGAAACCGGGGAAGTCGCGCTCGATCAGGAACGCCGTGATGCCTTTGTACCCTGCGTCCGGATTGGCGTTGGCGAAGACGATGAACACGCCAGCCTCTGCGGCGTTCGTGATCCACAGCTTTCGGCCGTTCAGGACCCAGTGATCGCCTTTGTCCTCCGCGCGGCAAGCCAGCGCGAACGCATCCGACCCCGATCCCCCCTCGGAAAGCGCATACGCGCCGACCGTGTCCGACGTCAGCATCGGGAAGTATTTCGACTGCTGATCCTCATTGCCCCAGCGGAGGATGGCGTTGTTCACGAGCGTGTTTTGGACATCGACGAGCACGCCACACGACGCATCGACGTGCGAGAGCTCCTCGACGACGAGAACGGCGTTGAAAAACGACGAGCCCGCGCCGCCGAACCGATCCGGAACTTCAATGCCCATGATCCCGAGCTCGAAGAAGTCTTGGATCAGATCGGACGACATCTTCGCGTCATGATCCATCTGGTGCACGAGCGGGCGGATCTTCTCGATCGCGAAGTCGCGCACGCTCTGCTGGAACATCTGTTCTTCTTCCGACAACACGGTCAGCGGCGCGCCCGGCGTCAGTTCGATCGTTTCCGTTGTGGACATTGGAAGCCTCCGGAGGTTGAATCAGCGGCAAATCATATGATGATTGGTGGGCAGTGAGCAGTTGGCAGTGGGCAGAAGAAACCGTGTTGTGTGGTTTCTGCCCACTGCCAACTGCCTACTGCCCACCTACCCAGCCCCGGTGGCGGAATCGGTAGACGCTGCGGACTTAAAATCCGCTGCCGCGAAATCGGCGTGCCGGTTCGAGTCCGGCCCGGGGCACCATATATACTGTTCCAGGTGCACGGAGAACGTTGATCAACGCAATCGCAGTGTTGATCAACGCTTCCGTACGTGATTGGGAGGTCGTGAGATGGGCATCTGTCTTCATTGCGGAACGCCGTTCCCGCGCACGCGCAAGACGCGCAAGTACTGCACGAATCGCTGCAAGACCAACGCATGCCTCGAGCGAAAGCCGCGTCTGCGCGCGTCGGAGATCGACGCGTTACGCGAGCTTCTCCACAATGACTTCGATTCCATCGACGGGATGCGCGAGCGGCTGCGGGAGATCATCGCGCCGGATCTGCCACCGATTTCGGTGGACGAAAGCCGGGCGCCGATCCCGCGGATGGACTGAGTGAGCGCGACCGCACCGCTCTTCGTCATTCAGCCGACGAGCGGCTGGCGCGCTCTCGATCTGCGCGAGCTCTGGGCCTATCGCGAGCTCCTCCTCATCTTCGCGTGGCGCGATCTGAAGGTCCGCTACCGCCAAACCCTCCTCGGCGCGGTGTGGGTGATGGGGCAGCCGCTCGTGACGATGCTGATCTTCACGCTCGTGTTCAACCGCGTCGCGAAATTCGGCGGGAGCGAGCATGTGCCGTATCCGCTGTTCGTGCTCTCGGGCGTTTTGCTCTGGAACTTCGTGTCGGGCGCAATCTTCCAGGCGGGAAACAGCCTCATCGGCTCGTCGTACCTGATCTCGAAGGTCTACTTTCCGCGGCTCGTCGTGCCGCTCTCGAACATCTTCGTGTTCGTCGTCGACCTCGCGGTCGCCGCGCTGCTCCTCGTGCCGTTGATGATCCGCTACCGCGTCACGCCGCCGCTCGCGATCCTCCTCGCGCCCCTCGTCGTCGTCGTCGCAGCGCTCTTCGCCCTCGGCATCGGACTCTGGATCGCCGCGCTGAACGTCGAATACCGCGACGTGCGCGTCGTCGTCCCGTTCATCCTGCAGCTGGCGATGTTCGCGACGCCGATCGTCTATCCGCTCTCGAGACTGCCGGAGCGCTACCACTTCCTGATCCTCGCAAACCCGATGACCGGCATCGTCGAGGCGTTCCGCGCGACGCTGTTCGGGACGTCGCTGCCCGTCGGCGCGCTGCTTTGGTCGATCGCGGCGTCGATCCTCGTCTTCGTCGGCGGCGCGTTCTACTTCCGCCGGATGGAACGGCTGTTCGCGGACGTGCTGTGATGACGGCGAGCGTCGCGATCGAAGGCCTGTCGAAGCGCTTCCGCATCGGAGCGATGCGCGAGGACTACGCGACGCTCCGCGATCGCATCTCCGGCATGTTCCGCCGCCGGCCCAAATCACCGGAAACACGCGAGATCTGGGCGCTGCGCGACATCAACTTCGAGATCGGACACGGCGAAGCGCTCGGCCTGATCGGCCACAACGGCGCCGGCAAGTCGACGCTGCTGAAAATCCTGAGCCGCATCACCGAGCCGACCGAAGGCCGGGCGCTGCTGTACGGCCGCGTCGCGTCGCTGCTCGAAGTCGGCACCGGCTTTCATCCCGAGCTCACCGGCCGCGAGAACATCTACCTCAACGGCGCCATCCTCGGCATGACGCGCGCCGAGATCCGCCACAACTTCGATGCGATCGTCGCGTTCGCCGAGGTTGAGAAGTTCCTCGATACTCCGGTGAAGCGCTACTCGAGCGGCATGTTCGTCCGCCTCGCGTTCGCCGTCGCGGCGCACCTCACCCCCGAGATCCTGCTCGTCGACGAAGTCCTCGCCGTCGGCGACATCGAATTCCAGCGCCGCTGCCTCGGCCGCATGAACGAAGTCGCGCGGAGTGGGCGTACGGTCGTGTTCGTCAGCCACAACCTCGCGTCGATCGAAACGCTTTGCCAGCGGGTCGTCCTGCTGAGCCGCGGGAAGATCGAGCAGATCGGTCCCACGCGCGAAGTGCTGATCAGCTATCTCTCGCGTCGCGGCCGCGATGCGGTGGTCGATCTATCGGCATTCTCGGAGCGTGAAGGCGAGGGACGAGCGCGCATCACCGGCCTGGAGATCCTCACCGCGGACGGCAGCGGGCCGCTTGACGCGATCGAATTTCGCAGCTCGTTCCGTGTGCGCCTGCACTACCGCGTCCACGAGCGCGTCGCCGGAGCGTCGTTCGGATTCGGACTGCTGACGACCAATGGCGAGCGCATTTTCATCACCGAGAGCTTCGAATCGGGACGCACGTTCGATCTCGAGCCGGGCGAAGGGACGGTGGATTGCGTGATCGATACGATCAACGTTTTACCGGGCGGCTATCGCTTCGAGATCTGGATCAGCGACATTCCGGGCGTCCAGGCCACCGACTACCTGAGCAACATCGGCGAGATCGAGATCGTCGTGAGCGCCGAGGCCGCGGACCACAGCGTCACGACCCTCACCAGCGGGTTGCGAGGGGTCGTGCACCTGCAAACGACCTGGAGCCGGTCGCGATGAGTGACACCGACTTCACCGAAGCGCACTTTCGCGAAGTCGTCCGTCTCGCGAAGCGGAACTATCGATTCATCTCGTTCGAAGAAGTCGCGACGGACGAGCGGAGCATCCTCTGGCGGCACGACATCGACCTTTCGCCGCATCGGGCGCTTGCGCTTGCGCGCATCGAGGCCGAGGAGGGGGTGACTGCGACGTACTTCGTGCTCCTTCATTCCGAGTACTACAACGCGCTCGAGCACGAAGTCGCCGAGAAGATCGTGGCCATCGCGCAGCTCGGACACAACATCGGACTGCACTTCGATCCCGCGTTTTACGAGGCGATGGGGCATACCGACATCGAAGGCGCCGTGCTGCGGGAGAAGGAGCTGATCGAGGCGACGTTCGGAGTGACACTGCGCGCGATCAGCTGGCACAACCCGTCGGCGCTCGAACGAATCGATGATCGCGAAACCGTGGGCGGCCTGATCAACGCCTACAGCGCGTCGATCCGCGAGAAGTTCTCGTACCTTTCGGACTCGCACGGGTTTTGGCGATTCCGCCGCCTCCACGACGTGATTTCCGCGGCAGAGGAGCCGTTTCTGCACATCCTGACGCACGCGGAATGGTGGCAGCGCGAAGCGATGACGCCGATCGAGCGGATCGCGCGCGCGATCGAACGACGCGCTGTGAAACAGCGACAGCGTTACGATGAGTACCGGGCCAAGCCACTGAAATGATTGCGCTGCGAACGATCCTCGACGCTCTCGATCCCCAGCCGGCCGCCGTGATCGGTCCGATCGAGCGGACGGTCGACAGTGCGGCGCCGATCACCGAGGCTGCGAGTGAGCAGGCGGTCACCTTCTGTTCGAAGAGCGGAGCCGCTGCTGCCGCGCTCATCGGCGGGACGAAGGCGGGCGTGATCGTTTGTGCCGAGGAGCCGGATGAGGCGCTGTGGGCGAGCGGGAAGACGTTTGTCGTCGTAAGCGATCCGCGGCTCAGCTTTCTGCGCATCGTGAGACGGTTTTTCGAAGAGCCGGTTCGTTACGGAATCCACGCGACCGCAGTCATCGAGCCCGGAGCGACGGTGCACGCGAACGTTCGCATCGGACCGTTCACGTATGTCGCCGAGGAGTGCTCGATCGGCGAGGGAACCGTCATCTACGGACACGTGCACATCTATCCGAAGACGACGATCGGGCGGAACGTGACTATTCACGCCGGAACGGTGATCGGAGCGGACGGTTACGGTTACCAGCGCAACGAGCGGGGAGAGCTGGAGAAGTTTCCGCACATCGGCGGTGTCGTCATCGAGGATGACGTGGAGATCGGCTCGAACACGAGCATCGATCGCGGCACGCTCGGCAACACGATCATTCGCGAAGGCGCGCGCATCGACAATCTCGTGCACGTCGCGCACAACGTGGTCGTCGGGAAACATGCGGCGGTCATCGCGAACGCGATGATCGGCGGCAGCACGACGATCGGCGATGCGGCGTGGATCGCGCCGTCGGCATGTCTTCGCGACCGGATCGCGATCGGCGTGGGCGCCGTCGTCGGCCTCGGCGCCGTCGTCGTGAAGGATGTCCCTGACGGTGCCACGGTCATGGGTGCTCCCGCGCGCGATGCGGCCGAGTACAAGGAGCTCCTGCGAAAGCTCGCTGCATTACCATCGGCGCCGGAATGAAGATCCCCATCGCAAAACCGTACTTCGGCGACGAAGAAGTGGCCGCAGCCGCGATGCCTCTGCGCAGCGGGTGGCTCGTGCAGGGGCCGCACGTTGCCGAATTCGAGCAGCGCTTCGCGAAATTCGTTTCCGCGCCACACGCGGTTGCGCTGTCGAACGGCACGACCGCTCTTCATGTCGCGTATGCGGCGATGGGCCTCGGCGAAGGCGACGAGGTCATCGTCCCGGCGTTCACGTGGATCGCAACGCCGAACGCGGTTTTGTACTGCGGCGCGAAGCCGGTGTTCTGCGACATCGAGCTGACGTCGTACAACATCGACATCGATCGTATCGAGATCACTCCGCGCACGCGCGGAATCGTTCCCGTGCATCTGTTCGGGCTCTGCGCGGAAATGGATCCGATCCTCGAGCTTGCCCGGAACCAATGCTGGGTCGTCGAAGACGCGGCATGTGCGTTCGGCGCGACCTATCGGGGCCGTCACTGCGGGACGTTCGCGGACGCGGCGACCTTCAGCTTTCATCCGCGAAAATCGATCACGACGGGGGAGGGCGGGATGGTGACGACGGCAGATGCCCACACCGCGCAGCTCGCGCGATCGTTGCGCGATCATGGCGCCGGACAGCGCGAGCCGGGCACTCCTTCGTTCCTCCTGACGGACTTCGACGTCCTCGGATTCAATTACCGCATGACCGATGTGCAGGGCGCGATCGGCTGCGCGCAGCTGGATCGCGCGGAATGGATTCTCGCGGAGCGCCGCCGCGTGGCACGCCGCTACGATGAGGAGCTTCGCGATCTCGAGTGGCTGCGCCTTCCGACCACCCCGGCGCACATGGAGCATGCGTATCAGGCATACGTTTGCCTCTTTGCGCCCGAAACACCGACGCTCGCGAACGTCGACGCGCTCGAAAAGCGCCGCAACCAGCTCATGCTGCAGCTCGACGCGCGTGGCATCGCCACGCGACAAGGCACGCACGCACCCGTGCTGCAATCGCTGTATCGAAAGCAATACGGCATCGATCCGACGCGCTTTCCGAACGCGGTCATCGCGGAGAAGCTCAGCATCGCTTTGCCGCTCTATCCGCAGATGACCGACGACGAACAGTCGTACGTGATCGAGGCGATCCGGGAGATCGGACCATGTTGAGCGGGAAAACGATTTTCCTGACGGGCGGCGCGGGCTTCATCGGCTCGACGCTCATCGGCCGTCTGCACGAGCAGAATCGCATCATCGCGTTCGACAACCTCAGTCGCGACTCGCTCTCCAATCGCCCGTGGGCGACGCATCCGAACGTGGAGCTCATCCGCGGCGACGTCACCGATGCCGCCGCACTCGCCGATGCTGTGCTCGCTGTGCAGCCCGACATCATCGTGCACCTCGCCGCGATCGCCGGAATCGACACCGTCATCAAGAGCCCGACGACGACGATGCGCGTGAACATGGTCGGAACCGTGAACGCGCTCGAAGCCGCGCATCGCTTGCCGCGCCTCGAGCGTTTCGTCGACTTTTCGACGAGCGAAGTCTTCGGCTCGTACGCGTTTCGTGCGGACGAAGCGCAGATCACGTCGATCGGCGCGGTGGGCGAGGCGCGATGGATCTACGCGGTCAGCAAGCTCGCCGGCGAGCATCTCGTGCACGCGTATCACCGCGAGTTCGGCGTGCCGACCGTCACGCTCCGTCCGTTCAACGTGTACGGTCCCGGCCAGGTCGGCGAAGGCGCGATTCACCGCTTCGTCGTGCAGGCGATCCGCGACGAAGAGATCGCGATTCACGGGGACGGCACGCAGATCCGCGCCTGGTGCTACGTCGACGACATGGTCGACGGCGTGATCGTGGCCATGCAGCATCCGAACGCGATCGGCCAGTCGTTCAACATCGGCAACGCGCGCGCGGTCGTCACCATCTACGGTCTCGCGAACACGATCATCCGCGTCCTCGGATCGAAATCGCAGATCCGCTTCATTCGGAAAGACTACGCGGACGTCGAGCTGCGCGTTCCGAATGTCGACAAAGCGCGCGATCTCATCGGCTTCGAAGCCACTGTCGATCTCGAAGAAGGCATCCGGCGCACCGGCGATTACTACCGTTCGCTGCAATGACCCCTGCAAGGACCATGGACTTCGTCGAGCTGACTCCGGAGCTCACCGAGTCGATCGCTCGCGTGCCCGGCGCCTTGCCGGTGCACCATCCGGTCTGGCTCGACATTCTCCGTGCTCTCGGCGAAGACGCACGCGGAATCGCAGCCGCCGACGGATCCGAAATTCGCGGCTGGCTTTTCTACACGGTGACGCGCGCGAGCGACGTCACCGTCATCAACTCGCTTCCGTACATTGCGTACGGCGGACCGCACGGAGTCGATGCTGCGGCGCTTCTGCGACGGCTGCGCGAAATCGCGGCTGAGTTGAGTGCCGACGTCGTCAGCGTCGGCACGTCGCCGCTTCTCGCAGAACACGACGAACAGCTTTGGCGCGATGCGATTGCACCGACGCACGTTTTCGAGAACTCCGTGCAGCTGCAATCGCTTGCGACGCATCCGCTCGACCAGATCTCTAAGAAGCGTCGCGACGCCATCGCGTCGGAGATCCGGCGCTCGGAGCGCGCGGGCTTCGTCGCGATCGATCAGCTGAACGACCAGCAACTCGACGAATGGCTCGCGATCTATCGCGAGCGATACGCGGAGATCGGCGCGCAGCCGTATCCCGATGAATTCCACCGACAGCTTCACGAGCGTGCGATCCCCGCGGGCATCGCCGAAATGCGAGGTGTCGTCGATCCGAGTGGACGTCTCGTTGGCGGCATCGCGTTTCTCGTCTCGCAGCGCGAAGCGACGTATTTCTCGTCCGCGTTTACATCAGACGTCCGGAATCTCTATCCGACGACGTTTCTGCTCAACGAAGCGTTCCACGCATTCCGTGCGCGCGGCATCGAGACGTTCAACTGGCATTCGAGTCCAACGCGCGGAGGCGTCCACGCCTACAAGCAGCGATGGGGCGCGAGGGATCACCGCCACTTCTATCTTTCCGCTCTGCTCGAGAACGACACGAAGCTCTTTTCCATGACGCCCGCCGAGGTGCAGCGCGCTTTCCCGCTGCGATTTGTGCTGCCGTTCTCCGCGTGGCCTACAATCCCGCCCGAATGACGATCGATTTGCCCAGCGCAATCGTTTCGCGCTTGCTTTTCGATTACGCGCAGCTCTCGCGCGACGAAATGCGCGCACTCGCGTCGCCGCTTCATCCGAAGCTCATCCGGTGGATCGGAATCAATCACCCCGACAATCGCTCGCGCCTGTTGTTTTATGAGCTGACGAACGTGGCAATCGGCGAGGACACCATCCTCAACGCCGGTCTCACGATCTACGACGAATTTGAAGCGCGCGTGACGTTCGGAAAACGAGTCGCCGTGGCTACGGGTGTGACGATCGTCGCCTCGTCGAATCCGAACAACTCCGAACTGGCGCACATCGAATACGTCCGCGAGCATCTGACGAAGCTCGATCGGGTGAGCGTAGGCGATGACGCGTGGATTGGCACCGGCGCGATCCTTCTTCCGGGCGTCGAAGTTGGACAGGGCGCCGTCATCGGGGCCGGCGCCGTCGTCACGCGGAGCGTCGATCCGTACACGGTGGTCGCGGGCGTTCCGGCGCGCGTCGTGCGGAGACTCCAATGAGCTTCGCCTGCGCGATCTGCAAGCATCACGACGCGTTCGAAGTCGTCTCGTTCCCTTCCTATCCCGCGTTTCTGATGCCGCTGCCTCGCGAGCTCGCACGTGACGTTGTCCGCGCACCGCTGACGCTGGTCGCATGCCGGAAATGTGGTCACTTCCAGGTGCCTGACGTCGATCCCGAAGTGCAGCGGCTGCTGTACGAGGTCTACTACCGCCACTACGAAGTCGACACGATGGAGACGATGATTCCGGCGTATCGCGAGCCGTTCAATCGCCTCGTCGAATCACTCGCCGCCGATGGTCTGCTGCCGAACGGCAATCTGCTCGAGATCGGATGCTCGTCCGGCGCGATGATCCCGTTTCTCTCGCGCGTCTGCACTACCTACACCGGCGTCGATCCCTCGGAACGCATCGAGCTCGCGCGCGCGCAGTTCCCGCAGCACACATTCATTCGCTCGTACTTTCCAGCGGAGCTCGGAAACCGCCGATTCGACGTCGCCGTGTCGCAGTTCAATCTCGAGCACATCGAGCACGTCGCGAAGTTCGTTGGCGCGCTGGCTGATGCCGTCGTCGAGGGTGGCTTCGTTCTCATCCAGGTACCCGATGCCGGCTACTTCATCCGCACGCTGCAACCGAATTTCGTCGCACACGAACACGTCCAGTACTTCCGGCGCGAGCAGCTCTCGATCCTGCTCGCCGCGCACGGATTCGCAGTCGAGCGCTGGGGCGACGAAGGTCCGAGCATCATCTGCGCTGCGCGGCGCGTTCCTCAGCGCGAAACGACGATTAAGAACGACGATCCGCTCGCCGATGCCGTGAAGTTGCGCGCGATGATCGAGGAGCTTCCGCCGCTGCCTGCGCGACCTGTGTTCTACGGCGTCGGCCTGACGCTGCACTGGTTGCTCGCGAAAATGCCGGCAATTCCGGAAGGCGCGATCGTCGTCGACGACAACGCCGGCTATCACGGCAGGAGCGTGTCGGGCTATGACCTTGCGATCGAAAAGCCATCGCGCGAGCTGCTGGACGGACGCGACGTCGTGCTCACCCTCAACGCCGTCTATCACGATCGCGTGCTGGCGCGGCTGCGTGACATGGGTGCCGCAATGCGCATTCATCGCATCGGCGACGGCGGATGGACGTCGTCGACGCTATGAGCACCATTCGTTCGATCGACTTCGCCGGTCCTGCCATCGCGGACGCCGTGGCCGATGCCGCGAACGAGGTCCGTGAAAACGGCGCGGTGCTGCTGCGCGGGATCGTGCCGATGCCGCTCGTTGCGCGACTCTATGACGAGCTCGCGCGCGCGACCGAAGAGGATGCTGCGCGTTTCGGTCCGTCGCATCCGTTCCCCGGGATGGTGCACGCGCTCATGACGCGCGGCGATTCGTTTCTCGACCTGCTCGGCGTCGACGCGATCCGCGCCGTCTGTCGCGCAATCCTCGGCCACGGCGCAGTCATCCACGCATACAACTCGTCGTCGCTGCCGCCGTTGCAATCAAATTACGCAGGCCGCATCCACGTCGACAGCCCGCGACACATTCCCGGCTACATCACGAACCTCGGCATCGCCTTTCCGCTCGACGAGTTCACGCGCGAGAACGGCGCGATGGAGATCTGGCCCTCGTCATTCCATCTGACCGCGACTCCCAGCGTCGAAAAATTCGACGCGAACAAAGTCGTCCTTGCGGGACTCGGACCGGGCGACGCCGTGCTCTCGAATGCGCGCTGCTTTCATCAGAGCGGCGTGAACACGACGAACAAGTGGCGGCGCGCGGTCACGATGAACATCTGCCGCGCCTACATGCGCCAGCAGTTCGACTATCCGCGCATGCTCGCGCCGGAAGTCGTCGAACGGCTCTCGGAAGACGTCCGCCAATTCCTCGGCTTCCACGTCCGCATGCCGGCCTCGATGGAGGAATTCCTCGCACCGCCGGATCAGCGTCCGTATCGCGCAGGGCAGGAGTAAGCCTCCGATCATGCTGCGCCAGATCGGCTG
>DATKFO010000585.1:0-8565 GCA_035544355.1 Thermoanaerobaculia bacterium | reverse complement strand
GTCGGCAGGGGATCCTTCGCGCCCACCCGCCACCCGCTCAGGATGACATCTGATTTCACACTATCTCCGCCGATCACGAAAGTATTGGCGCTGATACTTTTCGACGTTGCGATTGTGATCGGCGATGTTCGATGCGAAGGCGTGCGAGCCGTCGTTGCGCGCGACGAAGTAGAGGTAGTTCGTCGTCGCCGGCGCCGCGGCTGCGCGCAGCGATGCGAGTCCGGGATTCGCGATCGGTCCGGGCGGCAGGCCGGGGAAGCGATAGGTGTTGTAGGGCGAGTCGATCGCGAGGTCGGCTTTGTGGATGTTGCCGTCCCAGCGGCCCGCGAGCTTGAGTGCGTAGATCACGCATGGGTCGGCGCCGAGGAGCATGTGATTGCGGAGGCGGTTGATGTAGACGGAGGCGACGACTGCGCGCTCCTGCGGCCGTTGCGCTTCGGTCTCGACGATCGACGCGAGCGTCACGGTCTGATGCGCGTCGAGATTCGTGGTGATGTAGTTGAGGTCCGCGCCCCAGTTCTTGCGGAAGTTCTGCACCATCGTCGTGACGATGGTCTTTGCGGGCGTGCCGAGATCGAACTTGTAGGTGTCGGGGAAGAGATAGCCTTCGAGCGAATCGGCTTGCGGTGCGAGATCGCGGATGAGCTCCGCGTCGCCGGTGATCGCGTTCCACTCTTTCTCCGTGCCGAGTCCTTCGGCGGAGAAAATTTTCGCGATCGCGAAACGATCGAGCCCTTCGCGGATCGTGATCGTCCTCAGCACGACGTCGCCGCGCACGAGCTTGTCGAGCACGTCGATCGCGGAGATCGGTTTCGTGAATTCGTACACGCCGGCTTTCAGCGAATCGCCTTTGCGCAGCAGCTTGAGGTAGATCAGCGGAACGTATTGATCGCGCAGCACGCCGGCGGTTTGCAGCTCGCGAAGAATGACCGGCGTCGTCAGGCCGCGGCGCACTTCGACGCGCTTCTTCGCTTCGGCGAATCCTTTGTACGGCTCGCGCATCGCGCGCCAGAAGAACCAGGCGGCGGCGGCGCCGAGCAGGATCGCGAAGATGCCGATCGTGACGAGCGACTGCAGGAATTTCCCGCAGCCGCGGGGTGAAGTTTTGCGAGCTATGACGCCCTCCCATCCAGGTACGACTGGAGTATGACCGCGGCTGCGTGCATGTCGATCTCGCTCTGAGCTTCTCGTCTCGTGCGGCCGCTCGCGCGCAGGCGCTCGGCGGCTTCGACGGTGGAGAGGGTCTCGTCCCAGAGCACGACCTGTTTGCACGTTCGCTGCCGCAGCGACTCGGCGAATTCGTGGAACTTTTTCTCGGCGGCGCTCGCGTGCGTGCGGCGCGGAATGCCGACGACGAAGGTGTCCGCCTCGAGCTCGCGCCCGAGGTTCGCGAGCTTTTCGATGACGTCGCCCTCGTTGCGCATCACGGAATGCGGCGTCGCGAGGATGCCGGTGTCGCTGATGGCGATGCCGATGCGCCGCGCGCCGAGGTCGATGCCCATGAACACAAGCGCGATTCTATCGTTCGCGTTCACGAGAAAACGTTGCCCGTTACCCGATGCCCGTTGCCCGTGGTTTTCCGGGCAACGCGTCCGACGGGCAACGGGCAACGTAACGCTACAATGTCCCCCTTCGCGAGGCTCACATGAAAAACTTCAATCTCGACGCCATCCTCGAGGCGATGCTGAAGATGTCGGATCGCGTGTCCGATCTCAATTTCTCGGTGGGGCGTCCGCCGCAGGTGGAGGTCGATGGGCAGCTGATGCCGGTGGGGTTTCCCGGCCTGCCGCGCCTCACGCCGTATCAGACCGAGATGATCGCGATGTACATGCTGCGCGGCGATCGCGAATTGACGCGCACGCTGCTCGTCAACGGCTCGGTGGATTTGTCGTATTCGATTCCGGGCAAGACGCGCTTTCGGGTGAACATTTTTTCGCAGCGCGGGACGTATGCGATCGTGCTGCGCGTCATCCCCGAGGGCATTCCTACGCTCGAGAAACTCGGCTTGCCGAAAGAGCTCAACAACGTCAGCAAATTGAAGAACGGCGTCGTGCTCGTCACGGGTCCGACGGGATCCGGCAAATCGACGACGCTGGCCGCGATCATCAATCAGATCAATCACGACTACGCGTACCACATCATCACGATCGAAGATCCGGTCGAGTACATGCACAAGCACATCAAATCGACGGTGAATCAGCGCGAGCTCGGCTCGGATACGAAGACGTTCTCGCTCGCGTTGCGCGCGGCGCTGCGGCAGGCGCCGAAGGTGATTCTCATCGGCGAGATGCGCGACGTGGAGACGATCGAGATCGCGATGGAAGCAGCGGAGACGGGACACCTCGTGCTCTCGACGCTGCACACGATCGACGCGGCGAAGACCGTCGATCGCATCGTCGGCGTGTTTCCGAAAGACCAGGAGCCGCAGATTCGCACGCGGTTCTCGCAGTCGTTCCGCTACGTCATCTCGCAGCGCCTGCTGCCGAAAGTCGGCGGCGGGCGCATCGCCGCGCTCGAGGTGCTGAAATCGACGATGCGCACGCGCGACTACATCGTCAAGGGCGAGACCGAAGGGCGCTCGATCACCGATGCGATGCACGACGGCTCGGTCGACGGCATGCAGACGTTCGATGACGAGATCGAGAAGCTGTGGAACGAGGGTCTCATCTCGAAAGAGACCGCGCTCGCGTACGCGACGAATCCGACGAACCTCGCGCTGCGCCTGACGCAGGAGCCGGAAGCTGCGGCGAAGGCGAACGAAGATCAGTCGATGCTGTCGATGCTGGAGTAGCGATGATCAAGATCACCTGCACGAATTGTCAGAAGCCGCTCTCGCTCGACGAGACGAAGCTGCCGATGAAGGAAGTGTCGTTTCCGTGTCCCGTCTGCAAGACGAAGCTCACGGTCGATAAGCGAAGTCTCGAAGGTGCTGCTCCTTCCGCTGCAGCACCGCAGCCGGCCGCTCCCGCGCCGGCCTCGCAGCCGGAGCATTACGCGGGCGATGGTCACGAAGATCACGAGCACGATTTCGGCGAGAAGGCGCTCATCGTCGGCAACGACAATCCGGCGCTGCGGCAGGCGGCGAAGCTCGTCGGATTTCTGCCGGTGCATTTCGCGGCGGCGGACAAGGCGCGCGAGTACTTCATGCAGGAGTTCCCGCAGCTCGTGCTCCTGAATCCGCCGCAGGTCACGCAACCGCCGATCGAATCGATGCAGCCGATGATCTCGCTCATTTCGGCCGACCGGCGCAAATCGTTTCTCGTGCTCGTCGCGGAAAATTTGCGCACGCTCGACGGCAACGCGGCGTTTCTGTACGGCGTGAACCTCGTCGTGGCGGCGAAGGACTTGCCGCAGTTTCCGCAGATCTATCGCGATGCGCACGGCTATCACGAGCGGCTCTACTCGAGCATGAACGCCGTCATGCGCGCGATGCAGTCGTCGCTCTGAACACGACGGGCGCCGTCGCCGGCGCCCGCTTTGCTGTTGCTCCACTTCTGATCGTTATGGCTTCTGCGCACCCTCGGGATACTGCACGAAGCTACCGTTCGAAAAGATGATGTCGTCGTCCATATTGCTCGTGCCTCCGCCGGACGGTGCCGGCTGGCGGGCACCGTCGCGGCCGTAGGACCGCACGAGATAGTTGCGGCCGGCGGCATCGATGGCAAACTCCAGGGGATTTCCCCAGGCGTCGTTTCCGCGAAGGCTCTTGATGAACGTCGGTGCGAGCAATCTGCGCATCTCGGTCGTCGGCATCGAAACGGTGCAGCAAAGCGAGAAGCCGGCGGCGTTGTAGTTGCCCGTATCCGTCGCGCGCGCTTCCCACGCCATCGCCACGGATCGCATATCGGCCATCGTTCGCTTCTGCCTCGCTCGATTCATCGCCGTGATGAGATTCGGAATCGCAATCGCGGCGATGACGCCGATGATTGCCACCACGATCAACAACTCGATCAGAGTGAAGCCGCGCTCTCTCTGCATTCGCGTGCTCCCTCGCCTTTCGCCGCCATACGAAACGGGCGCCGTTGGACGGCGCCCGTAAACGTCAACTTGGCGGCATGGCTACTGCGTCTGGACGCCTTCCGGATACTGCACGAACGTGCCGTTCTGGAAGATGATGTCCGAGTTGAACGACGTCGTCGCTCCACCCGGCGCCGAAGCATCGGCGGTGGTGTCCTTGCCGAACGAGCGAATCGAGTACTCGTTCAGGTTGGCGATGGTCTCGTACGTCTGACCCCATCCGTCCTTCGACGGCATCTTCTTGATGTACGTCGGTTCGAGAGCGCTCTGCAGCGCCGAGATGCCCATCCCTGCAGGACTCGGGAACACAACGCTGGCACCCGCGGCCGTGTAGCTGTTCGTATCCGTCGCGCGTGCTTCCCAGGCCGTTGCCACACTGCGCATGTCCGCCATCGTCCTCTTCTGCTTCGACCGCTGCATGGCGGTGAGCAGGTTCGGAATGGCGATGGCAGCGAGAATGCCGATGATCGCCACGACGATCAGCAGCTCAATGAGCGTGAAACCTTTTTGCTTCCGTGTCATTCAGATCCTCCTTTGCGGCGCCTACAAGCGCAAGCGGGATACCAGTCGTAGCGTTCAGCGAAATCACTGAACGGATGAGGCTTAGTGTCAGGCGAAAACTGCGGAACCGGCGGTTCTGACGGAATTGCGCGCAAGCCGGTGACAAATAGTGTCAATTCGGTGGGGCCGGATACGCCCAAAGCGCGACGACGCGCCGCGTCAACCGGACGCCCTGGTCGAACCAGTCGAGCCGCACGCGCTCGTTGGACTGATGGATCGATTGCGTCTGAAACACGTCGACCGGAAACGGCCAGAGGCCGTAACACGTCATTCCCCGCGCGCGAAGAAACCGCGAATCGTTTTGCTCCTTGAAGAGAATCTCGGTGCCGGCCGGGCTTCCGTATTCACGCCGCGCTTCGCGCGCAATCAACGAGAACAGCGGCGTCTCCGGGGAGCTGAGCGGCGTCGCCGGCTGCTTTTGGCGGACCGTGGCCACGCGCACACCGAACGGCGCGATCGTTTTCTCGAGCCAGCGCAGGCGCTCATCGGGATCCTGATCGGGAAGATTCATCAGCCGCACCGTGGCGAGAAAGTGATCGCCCGACGCACGCGCCACATCGACCCCGAGATCGTTCTGCGTCAGCTCGCGATATCCGGGAGGGAGGCGCCAGAAGTCTCCAGCTGCGATGGTCTTGTCGATGTCGGCGAGCAACGTTCCGTACTGCATGCGCGTCTGCGCCTGCTCGCGAAACAGCCGCCGCACTTCGGGCAACACGCGCTGCGGCTCGCGTCGCACGAAATACGGCTCGAGCCCGATGCGCATCGCCTGCAGTTGTTCGATGCGCGGCGCTGCGACGTCGACGATGGTTTCGTTCTTCGCGCCGATCTCGATGCCGAAGTAGAGCACCTTCTCGCCGACCAGCTCCGTGATGCCGCCTTCGTTGAGCGCGTAGCGGATTCCTTCGAAGACGTCGGGCCGATGCTCGAGCAGCCATGGAACGCCGCCTGCGCTGCCGGTTTCTTCGTCCACGACGGCGAGGAAAACGAGATCGTGCTCCGGCGCGCGCTTGCTCTTTGCGACGTCGAGGAACGCGCGCAGATGACAGATGCCGATCCCTTTCATGTCGAGCGTGCCGCGGCCGTACAGCATGTCGAGCTTGATCTCGCCGCCGAACGGGGGATGCTCCCATTGCTTCGGATGAACCGGCACCACATCGATGTGATGGAGGAGCAGGAGTCCGTCGCCGCGATTGCGTCCGCGAATGCGCGCGTACACGTTTGCGCGGCCGGGGCCCGATTCGATCAGCTCCACCGCCACGCCTTCCGATTGCAGAATCTTCGAGAGCCAGCGCGCGCCTGCGAGCTGGTTCGTTCCCGGCGGGTTCGATGTGTCGATCCGCACGTACTCGCGCAGCAGCGCAATCTCTGCGGAGACCGGCGTGACTTTCGGAACGTACGTCTTCGCTTTCGCGAGCTCTTTTTCTTCTTCGCGATTCCAGCGCACGAAGATCACGAGCGCGATGAGGAGCACCGTCACGAGCACCGTCGCGGCGATGCGCTCGTTCCGATGGCGGCGCTTGCGCGCGACTTCGTCGATCGTCATCGGCGTCGCCGCACGGGAAGGATCGCCACGAGCAGCAGAGCGAGTGTTCCGGCGCACGAGGCGAACGACGATTTCACGATGACGTCGTTGCGGTAACGCATCTCGACGTGATGCTTTCCGGGCGGGATCTCGATTCCCTGATACGCGATGTTCGTGACGCGCGGCTGCACGGGGCGTCCATCGATCGTGACGCGCCAGTACTTGTGCGGCGTGATGCTCATGACGAGATAGCCGCGCCCGTTGCTTTCGACGAGGATCGATGCGTAGTTCGCGGTCTCCCGCACGCCGCGAACGTTTCCCGATGCGGGAACGAACGACGGCGTGTAGACGAAGGCCACGCGGCTCGAATAGCTGTTCGCGCGCAGCTTGCCGACGAAGTCGTTGCGATCGACGATCGTCACGAGCTGATCGGCGAAGTAGTAGCGCGGCGAATGCTCGACTTCGAGGAGCTGCACCGGATCGGCGCGCTTCATGTTTCCTTTGACGCGCTTCTTCTCTTCATCGAACGGTTTGTAGACCACGCGATACCACGCGTTCGACATCGTCACGAACGGCTGCCACCAGTCGGTGCGGCCGGAGCGCTTCACGTCCCACACCGAGTCGATGAGATCGATGGTCGGCAGCAGCGCGGTCTTGTCGTAGTCGCGCTCGAGCACCGTGCGGATGTGCTGTCCCGCGGGCGTCATCGGATACATGCCGTTGCGCACGATCCAGTAGACGGCGTCGCCGGTCGAGAAGTACTTCTTCGCGATCTCTTCCTGCCCGTACCAGTCGGACTCGTGAAAGATGCGGTAGTCGTTGCGATTCGCCGGGAACTTCGCGTTCAGCGCCGGCGGCACGACGAAGAAGCTGCGCGGCATGCGCGGATTGATCTGATGGACGACGGGTCCGACGTCGAGGCAGATGAACGCGACGAGCGCAACGATCCAGATCGGACGTTTGATCCTGCCGACGGACCAGATCAGCGCGAAGAGAATGAGTCCGCGCGCGGCCGCGATCAACCATCCGAAGTGCGCGAGGTGAATCATCCGCTTGGCGCCTGCGCCGGAGACGCCCCAGATTTTCGAGAAGGTCTTGCCGAACAGCGGCGTGAACCCCGCGATGCCGATGACGATCGCGACGAGCGTCGTCGCGAGCACGAATCCGAGGACTGCGTCGCGCAATTCGCGGTCGCCGTCCATCAGGCGATCGAGCATCTGCGTCGCGAAGACGATCATCGCGAAGACCGCGATCATGATGAACTTTTCGGGATAGCGAATCGACGTCGCGATGCCGGCGTCGTAGAGGATTTTCAGCAGCGGCGTGTGCGCGCCGAGGGCGAGCAGGCTCGAGAGAATGACAAGCAGCAGCACGAGGCGTCCGCCGCGCGGCCGCACGAACGCGCTCGCGATCGCGAGCGATGTGATGAGCAGACCGCAGTAGATGTTGAAGAGAAACGGCGATCCCATGCCGGGATAGAGCCCGCCGCCCCAGTACACCATCACGCGATTGATGGAGATGTGGCCGAGAAAGTTCGGATACATCAGCTCCGCGTACTTGGCCCACGGAAGGCTCCACGCGCTGACGAGACTGAACTCGAACGGCCGCGAGCGCGCGGAGTCGCCGACGTGATCGAGCGCAGAGAAGAATTGGACCGCGCCGACCATCATTGCGGCGACGGAGATCATCGCGATCCAGAACACGCGCACGAGCATCGACGCGATGCGGCTTCCTTCGCCGAGCTCGCGCGCGTCGTACCAGCCGCGATAGAGCGCGTACATGCCGATGAGCAATCCGGTCTGCATGACCGTCGTCGGCTCGCCGACGAGAAATTGCAATCCCAGGAACAGCGACGCGAGCGCGAACGCACGTTTCGTCGGCGTGATCAGAAAGCGCCGCACGTACAAACACGTGAGGGGTAGCCACGCCGCGCAGAAAAGAATCGGCAGCAGGTTGATGTACGAGAGATAGAGCCCGCCGAGTCCGAACGAGAGCGCACCCACGAATGCCGCGGACGGACGGATTTCCATCGAGCGCAGCATCGCGTACATCCCGAAGAGGCCGATGTAGATGTGGATGAGGATCAGCAGGCGGTAGCCGAGGTCGTAGCTCGGGAGCAGAACCAGCCAGGTGAGTGGGTAGAAGACTTCGTGCTCGGGATTCGCGGCCAGCGGCTGTCCGCCGCCGAACGAGCGATTCCAGAACGGGAACTCGCCGCCCTGCACGATCTCGCGGAGGATCTGCTTCGCGGGGTAGTAGTAGCGCGTGAGATCGCGCATGTAGAAGTTGCTGACGCCGGCAAGAACGTCCGCAAAAAACGCGGAGGCGAGCAGGGCGAGGATCGCGAGCGCGATGAGGTCGTGTCGCCGGGCCGGATTCACAGGGCGCGGATTGTACAGGTGGTTGCGGGTTGCGGAGTTGCGCGGTGAGCACCAGTGCTTCGGTTTGGACTGCGGCGATCGCAA
>DATKFO010000584.1:0-2928 GCA_035544355.1 Thermoanaerobaculia bacterium | reverse complement strand
GGCCGCCTGAGAGGCGGCCCTACGTAGGACCGCCTCTCAGGCGGTCACCGATAAACCAACTTCGGCAGTGGCGTTTCGTAGTCGAACGATCCGAGGAGGAGCCAGCGGCGGGCTTCTTTCTCGCGGCCGCGGCGCGCGACGAGCGGCGTCGTGTAATGCCAGAACGGCAATCGATAGACCGCGATGCCGCACGTGCCACTCACGTCGTGGCCCGACGACAGGTAGCCGCGCTCTTCGTACACGAGCCACTGCGACGCGACTGCCTCATTCGAAAACATCACATGCAGATCGATGAACCCGTTCTTCGCCTCGGGCTGCTCCGGGTGATGATCGTTGTGCGGGCCGCTGTAATCGCCGGCGCCGTAGCAGATCACCTGGCGTCCGTGATTCTCATCGGTGAGCGGCGCGCCGACGAGACCTTCCGCGAATCGCTTGAAGCTCTTCGAGCCCATCATCTGCGCGAGTCCGATCTCGCGCGAGATCGCGAGCGATTTCGTACCGGGCGAGTTCATCGTCATCGTTTTCACGCGCACGGTCTTCGGCAGTTTTTCTTCGTAGTTCTTGCGCATGCGCGTGAGCGCTTCGCGTGGAATGGGCGAGTGCATGCGCCGCAGCGCGGGATAGATCGCGGCGTCGAGCAGGCGAATCGATTCGCGCGCGACGCCTTTGTCGATGAAGTTCTCGATCAGCGCGATCGGCGTGCGTCCGCGCGCGCGCAAGGCTTCGACGGGAACCGGGTTCGCGATGAACTTGCGGCCGCGCGCATTCAGGAGATCTTCGAATTCTTCCGGGAATCGGTCCACGCGGACATTTTACGAGACGGAGTAGCATGAGCGCGATGGTTCGGGATGAGCTGGTGCAAGCACTCGATCGCACGCACGAAGACGGAGTCGCGTTCTGGGGCGCGTTCGACACGCCGCATTTCTTCGCGAAGCTCGGCGACGCGTGGTCGCCCGCGGAAAACGTGCGGCATCTCATCAAGTCGATTCGTCCCGTGACGAAGGCGCTCACGATGCCGCGTTTCGTGTTGCGGCTGATGTTCGGCGCATCGCGGCGTCCGTCGGTCTCGTTCGACGAGCTGCGCACACGCTACCTCGGCCTCCTCGAAGCTGGCGGCAACGCGGGCCGCTTCGCGCCGACGCCGCGTGAAGAAGCGGATCTCGAATCGTGGCGCGCGACGATCATGAGTCAGCTCGCGACCGCGAATCGCGAGCTGCGTGCGGCGATCCTGAAGTGGCCCGAGAACAAGCTCGATCGCTACACCATCCCGCATCCGCTCCTCGGCAAGCTCACCGTGCGCGAAATGCTGATGTTCACCATCTATCACCAGACGCATCACGTCGACGTGGTGAAGCGGAGGATGGCCGCGTGAGCACGCCGGAGTTCTGGGGCGTCGCGCTGTCGTTTCTCACGCTGATCATCGTGACGCTGCTCGCACAGTTCAAGTGGCTCGGGTCGGGGATGATCAAGACGTTCGTGGTGTTCATCGCGGGCATCGGCGTGATCGCGTGGCTATGGGTCGCAGGGATTCCGCCCGCATGGTTCGCGGGCACGAAAGCCGGCTTCAGCCTCGGCGGCACGTTCACGATCACCTCGTTCCTTCCCGGCAAAGAGGAAGAGCGCTCGTTCCGCTTCCCGCTGTTTCTCGGGATGGGCCTGACGCTGCTGGTGTTCAATTTCCTCGCGCACGTCTAGGAGTGCGGCGGCAAAGCCGCCGCTTTCTGATCCGGACACGAGAGCGGTGGCTTGCCACCGCACTCCTAAATTACTTGACACGTCAACTATTGCCGCGTAGAGTTTCCCGCCTTGGCAACGGAATCGCAGATCCAGAAAGAGCTCAAGCAGACGAAGCCGTTCGTGTCGAAGCGGCACGAGGCGGCGATCGCGCTGCTGCGCACGGCGGATATGTTCCGCCGCGCGATCGCGACCGTCATCGAGCCGCATGGCATCACGGCGCAGCAGTACAACGTGCTGCGCATCCTCCGCGGCGCCGGCGACAAGGGGCTGCCGACGCTCGAGATCGCGGAGCGGATGATCGAGCAGACGCCGGGCATCACGCGCCTTCTCGATCGTCTGGAAACGAAGAAGTTCGTCAACCGCGAGCGTTGCAAGACCGATCGCCGTCAGGTGTTCTGCACGATCACGCGCGGCGGGCTCGCGCTGCTGAAGAAACTCGACACGCCCATCAACGAAGCCAATTCCATTCTCGGAAATCTTCGCCGCAGCGAGCTCGATCAGCTCATCGCATTGCTCGATCGCGCGCGCGACGGCGTCGCATCATCAACCGCATCTTAGGGAGGTTATTCGATGAAGCAGTTCACCCGTTCCATTCTTCTTCTCACCGTCATCCTCGCAGCGGTGCCGCTGTTCGCGGCGCCCGAAACGTTCGTTCCGGACAAGGCGCATTCCGAGGTGACGTTCCGCGTGAAGCACTTCGTGACGATGGTCACCGGCCGCTTCGGCGAGTTCGACGCCACGATCAACATCGATCGCGAGAAGCCGGCCGCATCGACGGTCGAGTTCACGATCAATCCGGCGAGCATCGACACGAACAACGAGAATCGCGACAAGCACCTGCGCAGCGAAGACTTTTTCTTCGTCGAGAAGTACCCGACGCTGACGTTCAAGAGCACGTCGATCAAAGCGTCGAAGACGAAGGACGTGTATGACGTCACCGGCGAGCTCACGATGCGCGGCGTCACGAAGACGGTCACGCTCCCCGTCACGTTCCTCGGATTCGCGAAAATGGGCCAGCGCGAAAAGGCCGGCTTCTCGATCGAGACGACGGTCAATCGCAAGGACTACGGCATCAACTGGAACAAAGCGCTCGATCAGGGCGGGTTCATGCTGAGCGATGACGTGAAGGTCGAGATCAACATCGAAGCGGACAAGAAGCCGGCAGCTCCGCCGGCGTCGTAGTGTGGGACG
>DATKFO010000583.1:0-5359 GCA_035544355.1 Thermoanaerobaculia bacterium | reverse complement strand
GGTCACGCGGTGAACCTGGACGGCGGACTTATAGTCCGCCGGGTTTGGGCGGTGGGACGGAAATCGGCGGACTATAAGTCCGCCGTCCCGTAGTTTGCGACGTCTCTCTGAAGTCCGAGCTCCGTTTCACCGCCCAACCTCACGACCAAACTCGTTACCCAAAGCGGTGGCATGGCCGCCGCACTCCACAGCCGTCAGTTTGCATGTATTCTTGCGCGCCTCAGGAGGCACGCCGAGGAATTGACCACGCACACCGAAGAAATCGTTGAACAACAGCAGGAATGGAGCGTCGACGATGCGGTCGCGCTCTACATGATCGACCGGTGGGGTGCGGGGTATTTCGGCGTCAACGGCTCCGGCGACATGACGGTCGCGCCGCTGCAATCGAAAGGCGCGGCGATTCCGATCCTCGACGTCGTTCGCGAAGCGCGCGCGCAGAACCTCGACACGCCGCTGCTCATCCGCTTTCAGGATCTCCTGCGCCATCGCGTCGAAATGATCAACGGCTCGTTCACGCGCGCGATCGCCGAACAAAATTACCGCGGCGTCTATCGCGGCGTGTTTCCGCTGAAGGTGAATCAGCTGCGCGAAGTCGTCGAAGAGATCCTCGACGCGGGACGGCCGTTTCACTTCGGCGTCGAAGCCGGCTCGAAGCCTGAGATCTTCGCGGGACTCGCGGTGCATCAGGATCCCGAGGCGCTGATCATCTGCAACGGCTACAAAGACGCGAACTTCATCCGCACCGCGCTCATCGGACGCAAGCTCGGGAAGAAAGTCATCATCGTCGCGGAGAAGGTTTCCGAAGTTCAGCTCATCACCAAGATCGCCGCCGACATGGGCGTCGAGCCGTGGATCGGTCTGCGCGTGCGATTGCTGTCGAAGGGCGAAGGAAAGTGGGCGACGTCCGGCGGCGAGCACGCGAAGTTCGGACTGTCGACCGCGGAGATTCTCGAAGCGACGGACGTGCTGCGCGAAGCGAACATGTCGTCCGCGTTCAAGCTGATCCACTTCCACATCGGCTCGCAGATTCCTGACATCCTCACGATCAAGCGCGCCGTGCGCGAAGCGGCGATGTACTACGCGAAGTTGTACAAAATGGGACATCGCCTCGAGTACATCGACGTCGGCGGCGGACTGGCGATCGACTACGACGGCTCGCGCTCGCGCTTTCATTCGTCGATGAACTATTCGGTCGAGGAGTATGCGAGCGACGTCGTCTACAACATCGCCGACATCTGCGACGACGAGCAGGTGCCGCATCCGAACATCGTTTCGGAATCGGGCCGCGCGACCGTCGCACATCACTCCGTGCTCGTGGTGCAGGCGTTCAGCGCGATCGAGAAAACGCCGCTCGAGCCGCGCGAGATGCGTCCCGCCGACCACAAGCTCGTGCGCGAGCTCCTCGAGATCGATCGCCGCCTCGGGCCCGAAACGATCAACGAAGCATGGCACGACCTGCAGCAGATCAAAGAACAGGCGCAGACGCTGTTCGAAGTCGGTCAGTTGTCGCTGGAAGCGAAGGCGCGCATCGAATCGCTCTTCTGGGAAGTCGCCGAACGGATGCAGACCATCGTGAAGACGATCGACATCGAGGAACTGCCGGAGGACGTGCAGAACCTCAAGGTCGAGCTCGCGGATCAGCACATCTGCAACTTCTCGGTGTTCCAGTCGCTGCTCGATCACTGGGCGCTCGGGCAGCTCTTCCCGATCCTGCCGATTCACCGCCTGCACGAGAAGCCGCAATTCGAGTCGACGATCGTCGACATCACGTGCGATTCCGACGGCAAGGTCTCGAAGTACATCGATCTCAACGACGTGCGCGACACGCTGCCGCTCCACGAGATCCGCCCCGACGAGCCGTACCTCCTCGGCGTGTTCCTCACCGGCGCATACCAGGACATCATGGGCGACATCCACAACCTCTTCGGACGCGTGAACGAAGTGCACGTGTTCCTCGATCCCGACGAAGAATCGGGGTTCTACATCGAGGAGGAAATCCCCGGTCAGCCCATCGGCGAAGTCCTCGCGATGACGCAGTGGGACTGGCGCGATCTCGAGAAGCGGATGAAGCAACAGATCGACGTCGCGATCAAACAGGATCGCGTGAAGCCGACCGAAGGGATGAGATTGCTTGCGGACTACGAGCGCGGGCTCAAGGACCAGACGTACCTGAGCTTCTCGTGAGCAGTTGGCAGTAGGCAGTGAGCAGTAGGCAGTGAGCAGTAGGCAGTGGGCAGTGGGCAGTGGGCAGAAGAGCACAGCGCTGACCTGCCACTGCCAACTGCCAACTGCCAACTGCCCACTGCTCACTGCCCACCGTATCAACGGTCACAGCCGGGAATCGCATCTGTGTAACATTTCGTTGAGTGCAGTTCGGGACATTCAACGGAGAGAACAGGAGATCGACGATGCGTAGAACACTTGCGCTGAGCCTGCTGGTTGTCGTTGCACTTTTCGCCACGAATGCGTTTGCGATCGGCGAAGCGCGCATCACCGGCAAGATCATCGACGCCGCGACGAAGGCACCGCTTGCCGAAGCGAAGATCACGGTCACGGCAACCTCGGGAAAGACGTTCAAACAGGCGTACCCCGCGAAGAAAGACGGCACGTACGCCATCTTCCTTCTCGACGGCACGCTCAAGTACAGCTTCTCGTACGAAGCGCCGGGCTACACGGCGTACGTCGAGACGATGAAGCTGAAGCTCGGCGAGCCGAACATTCGCGACATCGAGCTCAACAAGGCCGGTGCCGCGCAGCAGCAACAGATCGCGACCGAAGAAGCGAAGCCGGATCCAGCGGTGGCCGCGTACAACGAAGGCGCCGCGCTCGCGAACGCCGGTGATGACCCCGGCGCCGTGAAGAAGTTCGAAGAAGCGCTCGCCGCGAAGCCGGACCTCACCGCCGCGTGGACCGCGCTCGCGCGCGTGTATCTGCGCATGAAGAACTATCCGAAGGCGATCGAGGCCGCGAACAAAGGCGTCGAAGCGGACAGCGAAGACACCGATATGTGGAGCGTGCTGTTCGAGGCGTATCGCGCGACGGGCGACAAGGCGAAAGCCGCGGAAGCGAAGAAGCACATGCCGGAAAATCCGGCAGGCCTCTTCAACGAAGCCGTTCCGCTGCTGAACGCGGGCAAGTACGAAGAAGCCGAGCCGATCCTGAAGAAGGTCATCTCGGCCGATCCGAGCTTCGCCGATGCGTACTACCAGCTCGGCATCGTCTACATGCAGAAGGGCAATTCCGCCGAGGCGAAGAGGAACTTCCAGAAATACCTGGAGCTCGCGCCGAACGGAAAAGACGCCGACGTCGCGAAGGAAGCGATCAAGGCGCTGTAACGAGTCCAACAACAAATGACCTCGGGGAGCCGCAAGGCTCCCCTTTTTGTTGCGCGCGGGAAATCGGCGAATGGCGCTACTGTTGCGATTCAGCATGGAGGAGGAAATGATGAGGAGATCCCTGACTCTCGTTCTCTCGATCGCGACCGCAGCCGCGATGCTGACGGGATGCGCATCCGGTGGCGGCGGCAGCGACGCCGCGACCGCGAAGCTCACCAAGCCCGAAATCATGATCATTCAAACCAGCAACGTGCCATCCGCGGCGCGACACGTCGACGGCGGTCTGCCGATTCAATATCGCGTGCGCGTGGCGAACAAAGCCGGCGAGCCGATCACGCTGCGCCGCATCGCCCTCCGCTCCGTCGGCCAGGGCGCGTACACCATCAACGGATACTCGCAGGCGTTCAACGTGACGATCGAGCCCGACCAGTTTCAGGAAGTGGAGTTCTACGTGCCGGCATTCGTCGACATCGTGACGATGGCCGGCGCGAACGGCCCGGTCACGCTGCGCGGGACGTATTACTTCGACTCGCCGGTGGGCAAGTTCCAGGAGACGCAGGTCGGCCAGGTGAATGACATGCCTGGGCAGACGCCGAACGCGCAGTAAAGTTTAGGAGTGCGGTGGCAAAGCCACCGCTTTGTGATCCGGATCAGAAAGCGGCGGCTCTGCCGCCGCACTCCTGAATCCTACAAATTCGGCGCGAGCCAGCGCTCGACTTCGCTCAGCGACAACTCTTTCCGCCGCGCGTAATCCGCCGCCTGGTCCTCGCCGATTTTTCCCACCGCGAAATACCGCGCTTCGGGATGCGCGAAGTAGAAGCCGCTCACCGCGGCCGCTGGCATCATCGCGAAGGTTTCGGTGAGATGAATGCCGAGGGATTCCGCGCCGAGGAGATCGAAGAGCGTTCGCTTTTCCGTGTGATCGGGGCACGCGGGGTATCCCGGCGCGGGGCGGATGCCACGGTAGTTTTCGGCGATCAGTTCTTCGTACGGGAGCGATTCGTCGTGCGCGTACCAATGCGTGCGCGCTTCCTTGTGCAGCATCTCCGCGAGTGCTTCCGCGAGGCGATCGGCGAGCGCTTTGGTCATGATCGAGTTGTAGTCGTCGTGATCTTTCTGGAACTCGGCGACGAGCTCGTCGACGCCGATGCCAGCGGTCACGGCGAAGCCGCCGATGTAGTCGCGCGTTCCTTTCGGCGCGACGAAATCGGCGAGCGCGAAGTTCAGCTTCGATTGCGTTTCCTGCTGTTGCCGCAGCGTGTGAATCGTCGCGATCCGCTCGCGGCGCGTGTCGTCGCGATAGAGCTCGATGTCGTCGCCCACGCGATTCGCCGGCCAGAACGCGTACACCGCGCGCGCCTTGAGCAGGCGCTTCTCGATGATCTCGTCGAGCAATTTGCGCGCGTCGTCGAACAACTCCTTCGCGCGCGGCTCGTCGAGGATTTGCGGATAGCGTCCGCGCAGCTCCCACGTCTGGAAGAACGGCGTCCAGTCGATGAACGGCTCGATGCGCGTGAGCGGAACGTCGTCGTATGCGCGCGTGCCGAGAAACGGCGGCGTGTCGACTTCATCGAAAGCGAGCACCGGCGCGCGGCTGCGGGCAACTTCGATCGGCAGGATGGTGCGATCGGCTGCGCGCGCTTCGTTCTGCGCGCGCAGGCGGTCGTATTCGGAGTGCACCTTGCTCGCGAACGCATCGCGTCCTTCACCGAGCAGCGTGCTGACGACGCCGACCGCGCGCGACGCGTCGAGCACATGCACGGTCGCGGACGAGTAGCGCGGCGCGACTTTCACCGCGGTGTGCAGCTTCGACGTCGTCGCGCCGCCGATGAGCAGCGGCGTCACGAAATGGCGCCGCTCCATCTCGCGCGCGACGTGCACCATCTCGTCGAGTGACGGGGTGATGAGGCCGGAGAGGCCGACGATGTCGACCTTCTCGCTGATCGCCGTGTCGAGAATTTTTTCGGCGGAGACCATCACGCCGAGGTCGATCACTTCGTAGTTGTTGCAGCCGAGAACCACGC
>DATKFO010000582.1:0-4180 GCA_035544355.1 Thermoanaerobaculia bacterium | reverse complement strand
CCAAAGCGGCGGCATGGCCGCCGCACTCCACATCACCGCCGCCGCGTGAACTGCGCTAACGCCAACGCCATCCCCGCGAGCGCGAGCGCGATCAAGCCCTTGCTGTCGGTCGTGAGCGGGGAGAAGTCCGCCTGGCGTTTTTGCACGCGTGGGCGGGTCATCTCCATTCGATTCTGCGCGCCGCGGCGGATGGCCTGGCGTACTTCGGTCTCGAACTGCGCGAGTGTGCGCGGCTCTTCGGGTGCGACGGCGACGCCGCGCTGGGTGTCGATGATGACCGCTTGCGACGGCATCGGTTGCACGATGCGGTCGCCGTGTTCGTCTTTCGCCACGACGTACGCGCCCTGCGATGCGAACGAGACCGTCGGTCCGACGTCGGTGTTGCGCACGAAGACGACGTTCTCGTCGCCTTTGTTGAAGGTGGGGATGCCGATCGAGTCTTGATGGATGCCGTCGACGACTCCGCCGGGCGTGACGATGGTCAACTCGTTGACGGTTGCGCCTTTCCACGATTTCTCGACCGCGAACGTGGACGACGTCAGGATCCAACGATGCTGATCGTCCCAGCGCGATTCGGTTTTCGTGCAGCGGCCGATGAAGATGGTGTTCGAGCTTTCGACCTTTTCGTCGAAGCTGACGACGCGGGCGAGGGTGGCTTCGGCGCTCGTCGTGCCGAGGAGGAGCGCGAGCGCGAAGAGGGAAGTTTTCGAGGTCATATTGCTACCGCTTCGAAGCAAGCGACACGCCACGCCGCGCGTAGAATCCGGCGTCATGCGCAACCGGCTGATTGCTCTCGCGTTCACTATGCTCGTGGCCGCTTCGGCGGCGGCGTCGGAGACTGAGTCGCTCCACAAACTCTTCGACGACGAATGGCAGTGGCAGCTTCGCGACAATCCCGAAGGCGCCACGCTGGTCGGCGACGCGCGCTACAACGACAAGCTCTTCGATCGTTCCGAGGCTGCGTTTGCGAAACGTCGCGCGCACGATCTCGAGACGCTCAAGAGCATCGATGCGATCGATCGCGCGAAACTCAGCGGCGAGGATCAGCTCAACTACGACATCTTCCGACTGCAGGTGCGCAACGCGGTCGAGAGCGATCGTTTTCCGTACGAAGTGCTGCAGATCGATCAGATGGGCGGCATCCACGCGATGCTGAGCGAGCTCGCGCAGGGGATTCCGAAAGAGCGCGTGAAGGATTTCGACGATTTCCTCGCGCGCATGCGTGCGTATCCAAAAGCGATCGACGACACGATCGCGCTGCTGCGCCGCGGGCTCGCGAGCGGCGTCACGCCGCCGCGCGTGATCCTGCGCGACGTGCCGGAGCTGATCGGCAATCAGATCGTCGACGATCCGACCAAGAGCCCGATCTACGACATCGCGTTCGCGAATCTGCCTGCGTCGTTCTCCGCGGATGACAAAGCGCGTTTGCAGCGCGAGGCGGCGGAGATCATCCGCACTGCGATCACGCCCGCGATGAAACGGCTGCACGACTACATGAAGAACGAGTACGTGCCGAAGTCGCGCGAGGCGATCGGCTTCACGACGGTGCCGAACGGGAAGGAGTGGTACGCGCTCGCGGTGCGGCAGATGACGACCACCGAGCTGACGCCCGACGAGATCCACGCCCTCGGGCTCAGCGAAGTGAAACGCATCCGCGCCGAGATGGAGCGCATCAAAGAGCAGACCGGCTTCAAAGGCTCGCTCGCGGAGTTCTTCGAGTTCCTGCGCACCGACAAGCGCTTCTTCTTCACTGAGCGCGACGCGTTGCTCAGCGCGTATCGCGATATCGCGAAACGCATCGATCCCGAGCTGATGAAACTCTTCGGCACGCTGCCCCGCACGTCGTACGGCGTGATCCCGGTACCGTCGTATTCGGAGAAGACGCAGACCACCGCGTACTACAACTCTGGATCGCCGGAAGGACATCGCCCCGGCTACTACTACGCGAACCTCTACGATCTGCCGTCGCGCCCGAAGTGGGAGATGGAAGCGCTCACGCTGCACGAAGCGGTGCCCGGACATCATCTGCAGATCTCGCTCGCGCAGGAGCTGACGGACGTTCCGAACTTCCGGCGCCACGGAGGCTTCACCGCATTCGTCGAAGGCTGGGGCCTCTACGCCGAATCCCTCGGACCCGAGCTCGGCATGTACAAAGATCCGTACGCGAAATTCGGGCAGCTCACGTACGAGATGTGGCGCGCGGTGCGGCTCGTCGTCGACACCGGCATGCACGCGAAGGGATGGACGCGCGATCAGGCGATCCAGTTCTTCGTCGACAACGCGAGCAAATCGCGGCACGACATCGAAGTCGAGATCGATCGCTATCTCGCGTGGCCCGGCCAGGCGCTCGCGTACAAGATCGGCGAGCTGAAGATGAAGGAGCTACGCGCGTACGCGACGCGCGAGCTCGGCGACCAGTTCGATATCCGCGCCTTTCACGATCAGCTCCTCGGCGCGGGACCGCTCCCGATGTCGATCCTCGAAGCGCGCACGAAGGCGTGGGTGAAATCCGCGGGCGCGAAAAAATCAGACGACGTTGCGGCGCTGCTCGAGCAGCAAACGCAGGAGCTCGTCGACGCCGTCGGCTCCGGAGACGCGAATGTTTGGAATCGCTATCTTGACGATCGCGTGACCATCACGGCGGAAGACGGAACGGTCTACAGCAAGGCGCAGATGGTCGGCGACATTCGTCCGTTGCCGCAGGGCGTGTCGGGCGCGATCAAGGTCACGGACTTTCACGCCGTCGTGCACGGCGACGTCGCGACGACGACCTACGTCGACGACGAGGACGAGACGTATTACGGCCACGCGCTGCACTGCCAGTATCGAACGACCGACACATGGAAGCAGACCAGCGACGGCTGGCGCCTGATCGCGAGCCAGGTGCTCGCGCTGCGCACCGATCCTCCGGCAATCGCGACTGCCACCGATGTGTACGTCGGCAAGTACACCTTGACGCCCGAGATCACCTACGAGATCCGACAGAAGGACGGCAAGCTGGAAGGACAGCGCGCCGGACGTCCGGCCGAGACGCTGCTCGTCGAAGCACCCGACGTGTTGTTCGTACCGGGCAAGCCGCGCTATCGCAAAATCTTCCAGCGCGACGCAGGCGGCAAGATCACCGGCTTCGCCGAGCGGCGCGAGGCGTGGGATTTGGTGTGGACTCGGGTTAGGTGAAGGCGCACGACGATCAGTGCGATTCCCAGTCCTCGAGTCGCAATTCCGGCACTCGGGAGAACTCTCGAACGTTGTGCGTGACAAGCACGGCGCGGTAGGCACGCGCAGTGGCCGCAATCAAGAGATCATTCGGTCCGATCGGCGTGCCCGCGCGATCGAGCTGTTCACGAAGCAGCCCATACTCCTCCGCGCAGCGATCGTCGAAGGGAAGGCTGATCATCGTCGCGAAGAACTGTTCGAGAAGCCGGAGGTTGTCCGCCATTCGCGTGCTCTTCCTCGCGCCATAGAGGAGCTCTCCTTTCACGACCGAGGAGAGCCGCACTGAGGCGCGAGGAATGCTGCGCAGGTGTTCGATCAGCGCCGGCGAGCTTCCGTTGAGAATTCGAATGCAGGCGTTCGTGTCGAGCAGATACATGCGTCAGAAGCGATCCCGTCGCTCGGCGCGCCCCTGTTTTGGCCGTTCGAGCGGGTCGCCCTTCCAGCCGCCGACGACATCGTCGAAGAAGCTCGCCGGCCACTCGCCTGCGACTTCGTCGACGACAAGATCTGCGAGAAAAGAAGATAGCGTTTTCCCCGATGCCTTCGCCTTCGCCTTCACCGCCTCGGCGACATCATCTGGAACATACAAGTGCAACTGGGGCATCGATCAATGTCTCCTGCTAGCTACACATATAGCAGGTTACTCGGATCGGAGCAAGGCCGATTGGATGAACTCCCGCACCACCGCGAGCGACTCCGGCGTCACGTTATGCCCCATCGGAAACTCGTGGTACTCCGGCTCGATGCCGTGCTCTTCGAGCACGCGGCGTGCGCGGCGCGCGGCGAGCACGGGGATCATGTCGTCCTGCGAGCCATGGATGACGAGCACGGGCAGCGGCCGGAATGGCGGCATTTCGGTTTCGAAGATCGCGCCGCTCATCGCGATGATGCCGGCGACCGGTTGCTGCGTGCGGAAGCCGCAGTCGAACGACATCATCGCGCCCTGCGAGAAGCCTCCGACGAT
>DATKFO010000581.1:0-2647 GCA_035544355.1 Thermoanaerobaculia bacterium | reverse complement strand
CGCGGAGCAGGAGCTCGTAGTCCTCCTCGCCGATCAACGCCTCGTCCTTGACGATCGTTTTCCTGCTCGTCCGCAGGATCTCGAGGCGGTACGCGAAACGCGATTCGGGTGGTGACTGCAGTTGATACCACGCGTGAATTCTTCGCAGACGCAGCATGGCGTCGCGAAGGATCAGTCCCGTCTCGTCGACGCTCCACGACGTGTTGAGCGGCAATCCTGATTTCTTGCGATCGGAGCGTTTCACCGCGGGCCGCAGCCATGCGAATTCGAGATGCCGCTCCGCATAACGGCCGACGAGAAGGTAGTCCGCCTCCTCAGGCGCATCCACCGCCACGACGCCCGATCCGATCGCGACCCCATCGACGAGCTGCGACGGCGCAGCGAATTGCACGAAGAGCGACGAGCCCACCGGCATTCTCGAAACCGCTGCGATCGCGGGACCGTCGCTGCCGAGGAGCTCCATGTGGCCGTCTGCGGAAAGCAGCTCCCATCCGCGCGCCACGCGTCGCAGAAGATGCGTCGGTGTGACATCGATCGGATCCGCGACCCAGCGCACGCCGCGACGCGAAGCTTCGGCCGCAATGATGCGCGCGATGCGCGAGATTTCTTTTGCGCTCGCGGACACGCGCGGTGCCCACACGCGCAACGGTCTCCCCGGCGGTGCGGTCCATCCGACGACTTCGAGGAGCGCGCCGGAGCGAAGTGGTTCGTGATTCGGCGACGTCACGCGCGCTTCGCAGCGTCCGACACCTTGTAGTGCGGTGATCGTCAATCGCAGCGGGCTCTTCACGTCGGCGAGACGAAGCTCGCTGCCGATCGACAAGCCGTTCGCCCAGCCGCCTTGCACGATGACGGAGCCATCGTTCTGTACGCGCTCGACCGGGATGACGGCGCGTTCCTGGTTCTTGCTGTTGCTGTCGCCGAGGAATGGGGTGAGGCGCGCTTCGGCGTTGCCGGCCATGACGGGATCCTGAAACGGCGTTTCTGCGCGGAGACGCGCCTGCGCGCGCAGGTACGTGTGCTCAGCGGCCTCGCCAGGCGTCGCGTCGCGCATTGCGCGAATCCACGCCCACGAAAACGCGCCGTGCATGGTTCCGGTTGGGATTTCGCGCGTTTCCCACGCGCTGTCGAGATCGTGCGATGCGGTGAGCACGAGCGCACCGCGCTCCTCGGGCTTTGGGCCGTAATGCGTGCGATCCGCGACGTCGCGTGAATCGGCGTGCACGCCGCGCGCAATGGCACCTGTCGCAAGACCCCGTGCGCCGGAGCCGCTGTGACACGCGTCGAGCATGATGGTCAGCCGCCCACCACGATCGAGAATGCGATTGAAGATGCGGCGTAATTCTTTGTCGCGAATGTCCGCGGCGCCGGCGCGCGAATCGGCCGGCACAAGGGACTCGTCCTGCTTGTCCGGCTCGTCCGAAAGTGAATTGCGCACTTGCGAGCCGTGTCCGGCGAAATAGAAAAAGACGACGTCTCCGTCAGCGGTCTGCTGTACGAGACGTTCGAGCGCATCGAGAATTGCCGCGCGCGTCGCGTTCTGATCGGTCAGCGTGATGATGTTCTTGCGATCGAAGCCATGGAGCAGCACGAGCATGTCCTGCAGCGTGGTGACGTCATTGAGAGTTCCGGCGAGATTCGGCCAGTCGCGTCCGGGCGCAGGCAGCGCTTTCGGCTTTGCGCCGAGGCGTGAGGCGCTGTAGTCGTTGATACCGATGAGCAGCGCGCGCCGTTGAACGGCTGCGTGCGCGTGGACGCTCATGGCAAGACAGACGACAATCGCAGAGATTCGCTGGATCAAGTCGATCTCCAGAGGCACAATTCATTCAGTGAGACAGGATTTCTGTATTTTAGTGGCGCTGCTGCTTTGCGCGAGCGCGGCGATTGCAGGCGTCGGTCCGATCGACGCCGCGGTGTCGAGCGATCCGGTCGAGGCGACGCAATCGGCAGCGCTGTTCGTTGGCATTCGTGAGTTTCCGGACGACTCGTCGATTGCCGAAGTGCGCTATGCGGTCGACGATGCGATCGATCTCGCGTTTGCGTTCTCGCTCGATGCGAGTACGCGGCTCGTCGATCCGAAGCAGGTCGTGCTTGCGCTGTCGGGCGAGCCGCAGAAGCCACAATCGAGCGAGCGGCTCAAAGTGTTGATTGCCAATGGCGCACTGACGACGACGGCGCGAACGACCGACATCATGAAGCTGCTGGAGAGTCAGGCGCGCCGCGTCGGTCCACAGGGAGCGCTCATCGCCACGTTTGCAACGCACGGGATCAATGAGGACGGCGCGCAATATTTGTTTGCGGCGGATTCGCTGCTGGTGCATCGTGCGCCGTCGCTGTCCGAGGGGACGATTCGCGACATCGTTGCGCAAACGGGCGTGGCGCGGTCGCTGATCCTGATCGACGCGTGCCGGCAGCGGCTGACCAGGAATTCGAGAGCCGTTGAGGCCGATCCCCGCTCGCGTGCTGTGTTGCTGCGCGAGTTGGGAGAGATCAGCGGACAGGTCGTGTTCGCGGCGGCCGCGAGCGGCAAATTCGCGTACGACGACGACGTTCGACAAAACGGCGTGTTCACCTCGCGCGTGATCGACGGGCTGCATTGCGAAGCGCGCGCGGACGCACGGGGATTCATCACGGTCGACGCGCTTGC
>DATKFO010000580.1:0-4111 GCA_035544355.1 Thermoanaerobaculia bacterium | reverse complement strand
CGGCGGCGCGAAGAATCACTTGATCGTGATGCCCGACGCCGATGAAGAGATGACCTCCACCAATGTCGTTGCGTCGATGTCAGGATGCGCCGGTCAGCGCTGCATGGCTGCTTCCGTGATGGTGGCGGTCGGCGAGAGCGATCCGGTCATCGCGAAGATGATCGAGTATGCGAAGCGTGTGGTTCCCGGCGAGAGCGTGGGGCCAGTGATCTCGAAAGAAGCGAAGGCGCGCATCGAGCGCTACATCACCGAAGCGGAAGAAGGCGGCGCGAAGGTGCTCGTCGACGGCCGCGGCTATCGCGTGCCGGGAAAAGAGAGCGGCTACTACGTCGGTCCCACGCTCATCGACTACGTCACTCCCGACATGCGCATCGCGCAGGAAGAAGTGTTCGGCCCCGTGATGACCATCATCCGTGCGAAGGACGTCGATGAAGCACTCGACGTGGAGCATCGCTCGCCGTACGGCAACGCAGCGTCGGTGTTCACGGAAAGCGGCGGCGTTGCGCGCTACGTGATGGAGAAAGCGAGCGCGGGCATGGTCGGCGTGAACGTCGGCGTCCCCGTCCCGCGCGAGCCTTTCGGCTTCGGCGGCTGGAACGAATCGAAATTCGGCGTCGGCGACATCACCGGCCGCGGCTCGATCGAGTTCTGGACGAAGTCGAAGAAGATGACGACGAAGTGGAACAAGGAAGCGGGAACGAACTGGATGTCGTAGATTCAGTGGGCAGCCGGCAGTGAGCAGTAGGCAGAGGAACCGCTCTTCTGCCCACTGCCTACTGCGCACTGCTCACTTGCCCGATGGACACCATCCTCGTCGTCGACGACCACCCCATCAACCGCCAGCTGCTCGACGCGGAGCTGCAGTATCGCGGCTTCAATGTGCTCGAGGCGGAGGGGGGTGAGGAAGCGCTCGAGATGCTCGAGCGTGAGACGTTCTCGCTGATCCTGCTCGACATCGAGATGCCTACCGTCGACGGGCTCGCGGTGCTCAAGCGCGTGCGCGAGCGGTGGTCGCTCGCGGAGATGCCGGTGATCATGACCACGGCGCGCGTCGAGCGCGAAGACGTCGTCCACGCACTGAACCTCGGCGCGAACGACTACGTTACCAAGCCCGTCGATCTTTCGGTGCTGCTGGCGCGCATCCGCACGCAGCTCGCGCTCAAACACGCGAGCGACGAGCTGCGCGTCGCGCAACAAAAAATCCTGCAGCTTTCGGCTTCTTCGGCCGAAGCGATGCGCGATGTCGATGGCTGGTCGCGCACAACCGCCGCGGAAATCGCGGAGCTCGTCGGCTCCTCGGTGCAAGTGATCATCGGCAAAGAATCCGTCGACGAGCTTTCGGTGCTCGACACGAATCCGCTGCGCAACGCCGGCGAGCGCGGCGACGTCACGAACGAAGGTTTACGCATCCCGATCGAAGCTGCAGGCGGACGCCGCTTCGGCGCGATCGTGATCGGACGCGCGGGCCTGTCGCGACAAGAGCGCGTGCTCGTCGAAACGTTCGCGACGCAGCTCGGTGCGGCACTCGAGATGCGCGACCTGCGCTGGGAGCTGACGTCGGCGAAGCAGCGTTTCTACGATCAGCGGCGCGAGCTCATCGATCGCGGCACCGTGCTGCTGCACGTCTGCACGAAATGCGGGCGCTGCTACGAGCACACGCTGCCGATGTGTCCGATCGATGGCTGGCAGCTCGAAGGCTCGCAACTGCTGCCGCTGCACGTGAACTCGCGTTACCGCCTCGAGCGGCGCATCGCAGTCGGCTCCACCGCGCGGCTCTTTCTCGCCACCGACGAACGCCTCGGCCGCGACGTCGCGGTGAAGATCATCAAATCCGAATACTTCAACGACAACGAAATGCGCGCGCGCTTCGAGCAGGAGGCCCGCGCCGCCGCGCGCGTCGATCATCCGCACGTCAGCACCGTGTTCGACAGCGGCGAGCTCGATGACGGCTCGCTGTTCTTCGTCATGGAGATGCTGCACGGCTGCGACCTCGCGCAGATGATTCGCAAACACGGACGCGGATCGCCGCAACAAGTCGCACGCCTGCTGCGGCAGATCGGCTCCGCGCTGGCAGCAGTGCACAAGGCGGGCTTCATTCACCGCGACATCAAGCCGAACAACATCTTTCTTGTCGCCGAAGAAAATGGATTTCGCGCCAAGCTCCTCGACTTCGGCATCGCCAAACCAATCGACGGCGACATCACCCTCACGCGCCGCGGCAGCTTCATCGGCACACCCGCATACATGGCGCCGGAGCAAATCGAGAAGCACGAACAAGTCGACACGCGCACGGATCTCTATCTCTTCGCAGCCGTCGCGTACGAAGCCCTCGCCGGCCGCCGCGTCACGAGCGCGACCGACGTCACGAAAGTCTTCGCCGAAATCCTCCACACCATGCCCCCACCCGTGTCCGCCCTCCTCCCCACCGCCACTCCGGAGCTCGACACCTACTTCGCCGCCGCCCTCGCGAAGCGAAAAGAAGAGCGGCCGGAATCGGTGGGCGAATGGGCGGAGAGCGTAGCGGGGCTGCTGGACGGGATGGAGGGGGAAGGGTGGCCGGGGTAGGCGCTACGCCGCGTTGCGCGGCTGACGCCGCTCCTCATCCTCTCGGATCTCGTTTGCGTCAGCGAGTCTGCCGGCGATCAGACCGATACCGAACAACACGCTCGCAAACGCGCCGAAAAGAAACAGCGGGACGTACATCATGTTCATGCTCGCTTCACCTCATGAATCGTGAGGGATGTCGTCGTATCTCAAGATACGTACCCGCCAGCCATACTGCAAGCGAAACTGTGCAATTCCAACACATCCACGTGACTGTGAGTTTTGCCTCGATCAGCTTGTCGAGAAGTGAGAACACAAACCACAGGAGCGCGACCTCGCGCATTCCTTCAGCAACGCGAGCCTCGAGTAGCTTCAGATCAATGTGACTGGCGACCCAGCCAAGCAGACGATCTCTCACTCATCAATAGGAGTGGTTGCGAAGACAAAAGTCCTACCTCCGATTCGACCTGGTTGCCGCAATCACGGATCGACCAACCCCGCACTCGGCTTCTGGCACTCCGCATCCGCGCGGTCGACGCACAGCCGGTACACCGTCAGGTCCGACCAGTACGTGAGGATGTTCTTCACGTCGCCCCATGTCGTGAACGTGGCCTTGCCGATCTGGTTTCCTCCGACGCGGCGGTCGGCTCCTGCGGCGAGCAGCTCTTCGGTCTGCGCGTCTTTGATCATGTACTCCAGAGTCACCTCACCGGTGAAGGCCGGCTTACCGGTGATGAAGGTCCAGAGCACGTCGGCGAAGCCGGCGTAGGGTGCGATCACTTTCGCGACTTTCAGCGTGTTGTTCGCCTGCGATCCGTTGATGATCGCGATCTGGATGCGGATCGCGCCGCCGGCCGGAGCGTCGACGATGCTGTAGCTCTTCGCGAGCTTGTCCCGGAGCGTGAGTTGGAAGCTGTCGACGAGTTTTTGATAGTCGTCCAACTCCTGCGCGGGAAGCGTCGAGGGCTTCGCGCTCCAGATCGCGATCGGCTCGAGGATGACTTTGTCGTAGGAAGTCCAGTGCGTTCCGGCTTTGCGGTAGACGAGCAGTGCTTCGTCGCCTCGCGCGCCTTTTTCGAGGAGCGTTGCGTGATTGCCGAGGAAGCCGCCGGGGGTGACGTTTCTCGCCTGCCTGCTCGTGACGCAACTGGTGAGGAGCAGAGCCATCGCGGCCGCCGAGAGACCGAGCGCAATTCGTCTCATGCGCAAACCTCCATGCCGGTTGTCGAGTTATCGGCGCACACGATAGCCGATTCTCCGCGGCGCGGCGTGACGCCATTCACAGCCCGGCTTTTCTCGCGGACTTAGCTTGCGGCGCGGAGGAAAAACATCCGCATGAGAAAGCTCTCTCTCATTTCTCTCGGGCTGCTGTTGTTGTTGCCAATGGCCGCGTTCGCTGATCCGCCTACCGTGATCGAGGCGTGCGTGAATCCGGGCAATGGAAATTTGCGTCTCGTCGATGCTGCGACTGCGTGTCGCAGCAACGAGACGCGCGTGCTGTGGTACGTCGCCGGACCGGCTGGGCCCGCCGGACCTGCGGGACCGGCCGGACCTCCGGGACCTCCGG
>DATKFO010000579.1:0-5473 GCA_035544355.1 Thermoanaerobaculia bacterium | reverse complement strand
AAGAAAGCGGTGGCTTTGCCACCGCACTCCTAAACTAGCGCCGCCGCGAAGTCCGCGACGCTTTCGAATCGCGCGCTGGCGTTTTTCGACAACGCGCGGTCGATGGCCGCGTCCATCGACTGGGGCACACTGTCGACACGCTCGCGGATCGAGAGCATGGGCGTTTCGGTGTGGCCTTTCACGACCGACGCGAGGTCGGTCGCGCCACCCAACGGATGCGCGCCGGCGAGGAGCTCGTAGGTGATCAGGGCGAGGCTGTATTGATCGCTGCGCGAGTCCGCGGCTTGTCCGTTCAGCACCTCGGGCGCCATGTACATCAGCGTGCCGACGATGCCAATGCTCTGGCCGGATTGCACGAGCGTCGCGTCGTCGTCCGCTGCGGGGCCGCTCATTTTCGCGAGACCGAAGTCGAGCACGCGCGGGCCGAAGGAGATGCCGTCGTGCTCGCGCACGATCATGATGTTTTCCGGCTTGAGATCGCGATGCACGACGCCGGCGCGATGCGCGGCGTCGATCGCTTCGGAAACGGGGCGAATGATGTCGAGCACGTTCGCGACCGATTGCGCACCGGTCGAAATCGTTTTGCGCAGCGTCTGGCCGTCGAGGTACTCCATCACGAGATACGCGTGGCCCGACGGCAGCACGCCGAAATCGTGAATGGTCACGATCGCGGGATGCCGCAAGCGCGCGACGATGCGCGCCTCGCGCTCGAAGCGGGTGCGCATCGACGTCGAGCCGACGAGATGCGAGAGCAGCACTTTGATCGCGACGGGACGGTTGAGCCGCTTCTGATTCGCGAGGTACACGGTGCCCATGCCGCCGCGTCCGAGAAGGCGCGTGACGGCGTACTTTTCTTCGATCGTGCGCGGCACGCCCGCTTCGAGCACGAGCTGCACGTGATCGACTTCGCACGTCTGCTCGCCCGGCGCGTAGCAACGGCCGCACGCAGGACACAAATGCAACGCCTCCGAGAAATGCATCGACTGCGTCTGCGACGGCGGCGCCCACACCAGCGACGGCGATTGCTTCAAGCGCGAGTAATCGAGCGTGAGCGCAAGCTGCGCCGCCAGCAATCGCAACAGCTCGCGATCCTCGCGACCATACGGCTCCTCGGACATCCGCTCGCCGAGGACCATCAGGCCGGCGAGACGCTCGTCGATGAGCAGCGGGACGATGAGATTCGCATCCGTTTCGCGCAGCCACTCGCGTTCGGAGAGCGGCAGACGTTCGAGCAACGCGCGCGTGTGGCGATTGAACACGTCGAGCGGCTCGTCGCTGTTCGCGAGCAGCGTCGGCAACGCGCCCGCTCGCGCGAGTGCCGGCGTGTGCGCCGGCGCGCGATCACCGCGCACGAATCCGCGTTGCAACGCCTCCCCCGTCGGATCGAGATGCCACAGCGAGATGTGCTTCGGATGCAGCGCACGATGAATCTCGCCGAGCGCGGCGCGCGTGAGCGCGAGCATGTCGGAGCCGTCGCGCACCATCGACACGACGTGCAGCATCAATTGCCGCGCGTCGTACTGCTCGCGGAAAAACCGGCGATCGAGTGATTCGAGGAGCGAGCGGCGATAGCGAATCACCGCGAACAGCGGCACGATCAAAAGGATGTAGACCGCGGGCCGTCCGGTGAGCAGCGCGGCAAGCGAATCCTGGCGATGCGCGTAGAGAAATAGTGCGAGGCCGATGATCGGCAGCGACATCAACACGAACAGCGTGCCGCGCGCGAGCGCGTACTGAATGCTGCGCCGCACGAGCACGCTGATGTTGAAGATGCGATGCCGCACGACCGCGTATGCGTACAGCAGCGCACCGACGATCGTCGCGATCGTGTTCACGAGATGCGCGATCTGGCTCGCGAGATTGCCGAGCGCGAGCTGATCGACGGCGACGGAGATCGCGAACGCGATCGTGCCGGGCATCAGCGAGAGAAAGATCACTTGCAATCGCCGCCGCGAATTCGCGTCGGAGGTTTTGCGGAAGCGCGCGGCGAGAATGATCAGCGCGGCGATGAGAATCAGCGGGCCGGTGAAGTCGTACGCGGGCGGAAACGGATACGGCGTGATCGCGCCGCTGAAGCGATGGAATCCGTGCGCGAGCGCTTCGATGAACATCGGCAGCGCGACGACATACGGAACGATCTGCCAGATCGGGCGCACGCCGCCGCTGCGCTCCGTCGCGAACACGATCGCGAAGTGCAGGCACGCGGCGAAGAAAAGCGCGATGAAGTATGCGTCGAGGACAAACATCACCGCGACGAGCGGCCGCGGGAGTTGCGCGAAGAGCGCGCCCATGCCCGACGCGTTGTAAAGAAAGGCGCCGGCGGCCCACGCAGCGAGCGTGAGCGCGGAGAGACGCGCGTCGCGATCGTTGGGGCGCATCACGAGCAGTGCGATGCCGAGGAACAGCATCCAGATGTGCAGCGGGATACTGAGATAGCTGTTGATCGCGGAGAGCGCGCGGACGCCGCCGAGCTTCAGACCGCTGCGTCGCAGCGCTTCGTTCGTGACCGGGATGATCGTCGTCGTGCGGCGCACACCATCGCGCTCGAACTCGATCGCGACGCGATCGCCGGCGCTGACGCTGTAGAGCGGAAGGAATCCCGGCGAGACCGGATAGCCCGCGACGCTGAGAATGCGATCGCCGGCCTTCAATCCCGCGCGTTCACCCGCTCCACCGGCGAGCACAGTGCTCACGATTCCGGTCGTGCGCGAGAAATCGATCTGGATCGTCGGACGCGTCGCGTTGCTCCAGAGGTTGAGGAGCGTGAAGATCGACGCGAGGATGATCTGGATCCAGAAAAAAGCGATCGTCGGCTGCTGGCCGCCTGGAGATGGCCGTGGGACCGCGGTAGGGATCGTGTCTTCCATGAGCGGGAACGGCCGATTGTAGCTGTACGATTCGCGTCATGTCTCACGAGCTCATCATTCGCAACGCGACGGAAGACGATGTTCAGCTGATTCTCGAGTTCATTCGCGATCTCGCGCGCTACGAGCGGCTCGAGAATGAAGTCGTCGCGACCGAAGAGACTCTGCGCACGACGCTGTTCGGCAATCCGCGATTCGCGGAGGTGCTGATCGGCGAAGCGAACGGCGTCCCCGCCGGCTTCGCGCTCTTCTTCCACAATTTCTCCACCTTCCTCGGCCGCCCCGGCATCTACCTCGAAGACCTCTTCGTGCGTCCGGAGTTTCGCGGGATGGGTTACGGCCGCGTGCTGCTCGCGCGACTCGCGCAAATCGCGCAGGAGCGCAACTGCGGGCGGCTCGAGTGGGCGGTGCTGAATTGGAACGAGCCGGCGATCGGGTTCTATCAATCGCTCGGCGCAGTGCCGATGACGCAGTGGACGGTGTATCGATTGAAGGGAAAGCCGCTCGACGATTTGGCGGGCGATTAGTCGTTCTTCCACAGGCCCACGTGCGCGGCGCGTGCTTCGCGCTCGGCGATTCGAAACAGGCAGGCATCATAGGCACCCACCGAATCCAGCGCGACCTTGGCGAACGTGGCCACGCCGGCCTTCAGCATCGCAGTGCTCACATCGTCCCAATCCTGATGAGGATCGTGGATGCGAACGATGCCCGCGAGGACTCGGCTGCCTGGTGAATACGTCTCGACATCGACACGCTTGTTTCCGACGTAGCTCTCGACGAACGCTCCCGCCGCTTTTTCGTTTCGCGACGTGCTCACGCCCGGCAGCCGGACTCGCCGCTCGGCGCCCTCGCGCGTGCGGATGTCGAGAAACTTGCCCATCACGACGCGAATGACCGAGCCGCGAATGTGCTCGGGTCGAAGGCTCTCCTCGAACGGACCTGGGCATTCGTCTTCATGCAAGTACGTCAGATCGGGTGCAGGCCCGAGGAGCGGCGCGCATGACGCGACGCCTTCCGGATCGACGAGCGCGATGTGCAGAAGCGCCCATCGAGCATCGAAATCGAGTTTCAGCCCGACGTCGTCGTACTGAAAGATCTCCCACGGCGCCTCGATGTCGCGATCACTGCCACACTGGATGAGTCCCAGCTTGTCATGGACCGTCTCATGGTCGTCCTTGAAATCGAGACCGCCGGGAAGCGCGCCGCGAAATTCAGGATGCAGATAGATCGTGATGATGCGCGCGTCGCGATCGCAGATGACTTCGATGCCGTCCTTCTCGAATGCGTGGTGAATGTTGTCGTCGACAGGTCCGAGGTCGATGGGCGGTTGTGTGGTGAACGCAGCCACCAGCTCCGGCGTGTACGTGCGGCCGATGAGATTCCAGATCGGCTCGGAGGCCGCGCTTGCGGAGATCGCGAACAACAGAGCGCTGACGACGAGCGAAACGAGGCGCATTTCGCATCATGGTACGCGCCGCTCGACGATTTGGCGGGGTGAGTTTCCTATGGACTGCGGCGACCGCAGTCGCCGCTTTTGGACAGTTCTTCGCGAGGGCTGTGCAAGAGCGGCGATTGCGATCGCCGCAGTCCAAAAAAAGCGCTCGCAAGGATGTTACGCTCGAATGCGATGCGACTTCGTCCGTGGCGCGAGGTGCTCGATCAGCTTGTCGGCGCGTTCGCGTTCGTGATCGTGCTCCTGTGGGCCGCGTATGTTTGGGAACGATCGACGGGGCTCACGTTCGCGACGAGGAAGGTTGCGGGAACGATCTCGACGCCGGCGCATCTGAGGAAGACGCGCAACATCGCGATCGGGACGACGATCGGCGGAGCGCCGATCGTCATCCTCTATTTCGTCGTGGTACGCTCGAAGCGAAACGTGCGGGGTTAGCTCAGCGGTAGAGCATCTCGCTTACACCGAGGGGGTCGGGGGTTCGAATCCCTCACTCCGCACCATGAAACAGAACGGCGGGCCATGAGCCCGCCGTCCCATTTTTTACTGTCCGCCCGCGCGGCGTTTGCTCGGCGGAGCGGTCGTCGTCGGTGATCCCGACAACGCGCCCGCGCCTGCGCCTACGCGCACGTCCACACTGCTGCTCGAAAAGTTGTCGTGCGTATCCGAGCAACGAACGTTGACGGTGTAGATGCGGCCGTCGCCTTCCGCGCGCAGTTGCACGAGCAGGTCTTTGGCGACGAACCAGTCGCCGTCGATCGCTTCCTTCGACGTCACGTCTGCAACCGCGCAGCGCGGCATCGCATCGACCGAGTCTTTCGCATCGACGCTGATCGTCACGTCGACGAATTGACCTTCGACCGGCGTGAGTGCGTTCGGCGACGCGGAGACTTTCAGAATCATCGGAGCGATCGTGTCCATCACGGTCACTTCGAACGAATCCTCGGCAGTCGCGCCGAAGCGATCCTTCGCGGTGCACTTCACCGTCGAACCGCCGAGCGCGAACAGCGAGCCCGACTTCGGATCGCAATTCACTTCCGGATTCGGATCGTCGGTGCCCGACGCTGAAACTTCGTATTTCACGAGCGCGCCGTCCGGCCCTTCGGCCTCGACGAACATCGCACCCGGCACGTTGATGACGAGCTTCTGTTTTCCTTCG
>DATKFO010000578.1:0-4629 GCA_035544355.1 Thermoanaerobaculia bacterium | reverse complement strand
AAGGCACGACGGCGTCGCGAGCTGCTGACGGATCCTTTGCGCGCCGCGTTCGTGCCCGTGTTTCTTTCCGAATCGTGGGTCGTCGAGCAGACGTTGCGCTTGATGAGCGAGGTGGAGATCGCGATCCCGTTCGCGGTGCTCAATCGCGCGGTGCTCGAGCCTGATTGCGCACTCGATGTTGCCCGCCAGAAGCGCGATGCCACGGCGCGCGCGCGGATTGGGATACGCGTCGTTGATCACGAACGATTGTGTAGGAGTGCGGCGGCAGAGCCGCCGCTTTCGTATCCCAGATTACAAAGCGGTGCCTTTGGCACCGCACTCCTACACATTTTCGCGGGCAAGGGCGGCGTGGGGAAGACGACATGCGCGTCTTCCCTCGCGCTCCAGCTCGCGAAAACGAAACGAGTCACGCTGATCTCCGTCGATCCCGCGCATTCCGTCAAAGACGTTTTTGCGCATGAACAGCCTCCGAAAAATCTCACCGTCGAAACGGTCGACACGCGCGCGAAGTGGCAGAGTTTTCGGGAAACGCTGGGAAAAGAGATCGACAGCGCGTTCGAGAAGCTGACGCCGCAGGGACTCACCGTCGCGTACGACACCGACGCGATGAAGCAGCTCGTCGAGATCGCGCCGCCCGGCGCCGATGAGCTGTTCGCGATCACGCGTCTTGCCGATCTCATCGCCGACGCATCGATCGATGCGATCGTCGTCGACACCGCGCCGACCGGCCACTTCCTACGCCTCCTCGATCTCCCGCGCACCGCCGGCGAGTGGGTGCGCGAGTTCATGCGCATCCTGCTCCGCTACAAAGAGCTGATCCCCCCCGGCTCCCTCGGCGAGGAGCTCGTGAGCGCATCGCGCGCCCTCAAAGACCTCGACGAAACGCTGCACTCGCCGCGCGCATCGGTCATCGTCGTCACGCGCCCTGAGCCGTTCGTGATCGCCGAAACGCAGCGCCTCCTCGACGAGCTCGAACGCCGCGGCCTGCACCCGGCTGGCGTGATCGCGAACTACGTCACGCCCGCGAATGACTGCAAATGCGATCAGACGATGCGCGCCGGCGAGCTCGCACTCGTCGGCGACGCGACGATCATCGAGCGCCGCGATTCGCCGCCCATCACGCTCGACGAGCTTGCGGGACTCTTCCGCGTTACGTCAGACTGACGCGCGTGCAAGGCTTCTGGGTCTACGCCATCGCGCGCGCCGCTCATCCGCGGCCGCAGCACGTCGAAGCTATCGATGGCTCGGCGCACATCGACGCGATCGAAGAGCCGCCGCTCGTCGCGTTCGCGACGCCGGTCGAGCTCACCGATTACGCGCAGCAGGCGATCGACGCACGCGCCGGCGATCTCGAATGGCTCGGCGCGATCGGCTACCGCCACGCCGGCGTGATGCAGGCGCTCGCGCGCGGCGGCTCGATCGTTCCGCTGCGCGCGTTCACGCTGTTCGGCAGCGCTGCGTTGCTGCAGGACGATCTGCGCGCACACGGCGATCGCTATACGAAGATCCTCGATCGCGTCGACGGCAAACAGGAATGGACGCTGCGCGTCGAGTTCGATCCGCAGCGCTGGAGCGAAGCGCTCATCCATCGCGTGGAGCCGCTACGCGATCTGCAGCAGCAGATTGACACCGCCGCCGCGGGACGCGCGTATCTGCTGCGCAAGAAACTCGACGATGAGCGCAAGCGCGCATCGAAAAGCGCCGAAGAGCAGGTCGTCGCCGAGATCGAGCGCGCCGTGCTCGACAAGCTCGCGTGCGAGACCGTCGCCGAAACGCGCGAGCGGCGCGAAGGCGCGTTCCCGCAGATCAATGTGCTGATCAATCGCGACGAGGAATCGCTGCTGCACGAGCTGCGCGCGGATCTCCTGCAACGCTACGAGGCGGAAGGCATCACGCTCGCACTCACCGGCCCGTGGCCGCCGTACACGTTCGCATCGGCCGCACCATGACCGAAGAAACCGAAGAAATCGCCCTCCTCGAGATGCTCGACCACCTGCTCGATCGCGGCGTCGTGATCGCGGGCGAAGCGATCATCTCGATCGGCGACGTGGACCTTCTGTATCTCGGCCTCAACATCGTCCTGGCGAATGTCGACGCGGTGATCCGCGTCTCGAACAAGCGATGAAGCGCGTGGTGATCGGCGCGCATCTCCGTCGCGAAGACATCGAGCCGCTCGCCGAAGCGATTCCCGTTCGCGACCTGTTCCTCAGCGGCATCGGAGTAAACGACGACCAGCCGCTCGGCGATCGCGAGCTGCTCCTGCGCGTCGCGCAAACACGAGCACGCCTGCTCGACCGCGCAACATTCATCGCGATTCGTTACGGCCTCGCCGTCACAAACGACGCGGAATCGAAATGCGGCGAGCACGCCGCGCGCTGGCACGCCGTGCTCGAAGCGAATCGCGACAACGTCGAGATGACGTTGAAAGTCGCAGCGGCGACCTCCGTCGCGCGGCCGAATCGCAAAGACTTCACGAGCGGCACTGCGTATTTGAAAGCACTGCACGACGCGACGCGCGCAGCCACGATCGATCCCGCATTTCGCGACGAAGTCGATCGCACGCTCGTCCCGCTCACCGTCGCGCATCGCTGGATCCCGCGCGACAACGCATCGCTCGAATGCGCGGCGCTCGTCGCGCGCGCAAAACTCGACGAGATTGCGAGCGTGGGCGAAGCGATCAAGCGCGCCTGTCCGAATGTGCCATTCTTGCTGTCCGGTCCGTGGCCCCTCGAGGTCTTCGCCGATGCTGATCACGAATGACGAACAAGCGTTGCGCGAAAAGCTCGCATTCACCGAGTCGGTGATCCCGTCGCGCATTTCCGCCGATTCCGAGATCGTGGAAAACGGACTCGCGAAGCTCGTGCTTTCCATCGTGGAGCTTGTCCGCCGCTTGCTCGAGCGCCAGGCGCTGCGCCGCATGGACCGCGGCAATCTCACCGAAGAAGAGATCGAGCGGCTCGGCAACGCGCTCATGAAGCTCGAAGAAAAGATGGCGGAGCTGAAGCGGACGTTTGGGTTGGCGGATGAAGATCTGAATCTGAAGTTGGGTCCCGTGAAAATGTGGGACGAGTAGCGCGGCATCGAATGTGCACGACTCGCCAAACGATTGACTCGCCGTCGGTAATCGAATAAATCGTCCGCATCATTCCGAGTGGAGGCTGAATTTTGCCAATCGATGATCGGGGAGCGCTCCAGCGACAGCCGCAAGGCCTCGTGGACATCCTCGACAAGATCCTCGACAAAGGACTCGTCGTTGCGGGCGATGTCAAAGTCTCGCTGGCGAATGTGGAGCTGCTCACGATTCAGCTGCGCCTCGTGATCTGTTCCATCGATAAGGCCGAAGCGATCGGCATCAACTGGTGGCGATCGGATCGGTTCTACTCGAGCGATCCGCGTGCGGTGAGCGGCGGAGACGACGTCGAAGCGCTCAAGACGCGCATCGACGAGCTAGAGCGTCAACTCAATGCTCGTTCCCTTCCTGGTGGGAAGGGCGGGGAGAGGAAAGGCAGGTAATCATGGCCGTAGAACGCGCCCCAGGCGGCACCAGTCTCATCGACGTACTCGACCGGATTCTCGACAAGGGCATCGTCGTCGACGCGTGGGTCAGAATCTCCCTCGTCGGCATCGACCTGATCACGGTTGAGGCTCGCGTCGTCATCGCATCGATCGACACGTACCTCAAATACGCGGAAGCGGTCGGTATCACCTCGACGGTTGCGCGTCCGGCGCTCGGACCGGGAGAAGGCGGAACGGGAGTTCCCTCCGCTGCCACTCCGGCCGGAGCGACGAGACCGTAGTTTAGGAGTGCGGTGGCGAAGCCACCGCTTTCGGATCTTCGGATCGAAAAGCGGCGGCTCTGCCGCCGCACTCCTAAATCTACTTCTTCAAGTACTGGTCGAACCAGTCGCCTACGGTCTGAAACCAGAGCTTCGAGTTCTGCGGCTTCAGCACCCAGTGGCCTTCATCCGGAAAGTAGAGCAGCTTCGACGGCACGCCTTTGCGCTGCAGCGTCGTGAACAGCTCCAGCCCCTGATTGATCGGCACGCGGAAATCGAGCTCGCCGTGCGTCACGAGCGTCGGCGTCGCGAAGTTTTTCGCGGAGCGATGCGGCGACCACTTCTCGTACAGCTCCGGGTTGTCCCACGGGTTGCCGCGGAACTCCCACTCCGGGAACCACAGCTCCTCGGTGACGCCGTACTCGGACTCGAGGTTGTAGACGCCGGCGTGCGAGACGAGCGCCTTGAACCGGTCGGTGTGGCCGAGGATCCAGTCGATCATGTAGCCACCGTACGACGCGCCGGCCGCGCCCAGGCGCGCGCCGTCCACGAACGGCATCGCGGCCAGCTTGTCCACGCCGTTCATGATGTCGGTGTAGGCCCTCCCGCCCCAGTCGCCGGAGATCTCCTCGACGAACTTCTGCCCGTAGCCGGTCGAGCCGCGCGGGTTCGGCATCATCACCACGTAGCCGCGCGACGCGAAGATCTGCGGGTTCCAGCGGTAGCCCCACGAATTCATCCACGCGCCTTGCGGGCCGCCGTGGATGAGCACCGCGGCGGGATTCTTCTTCGACTTGTCGAGGTTCGGCGGCAGGACCATCAGCGCCTGGATCTGCGCGCCCTCCGCGCCGGC
>DATKFO010000577.1:0-3498 GCA_035544355.1 Thermoanaerobaculia bacterium | reverse complement strand
AGCTTGACCGACTGCGGGTACTTGCTCGTGTCGCCGCGCATGAGGCCTGCGACGACGTTCGGGCGCGCGACGGTGGTCGGCGGCGGAATTGGAGAATTGGTCCGGTAGTGGACTTTCGAGTACGCGGTCTGCGTCTCGGCCGTCGGGATCTTCGCCATCTCGTTGACGACGTTCACGACGTGATGCGCGGCCTCGTTCCAAACCGAGGGCGCGTCGTTCCACGTCTGATTCGAGAGCGCGCCGACGCCGACGGAGGCGTCGTTGACGACGAGATCGGCGTGGCCGTCATCGTCGATGTCGGCGATCGTCGGCGCGCCGGGAACCGGCACGTTGACGTTGATGTCGACCGACTGCACGGCGACGCCGTCGGTGGCGCGATAGATCCAGAGCTTGTGACGGCTCGGGTAGACGACGCGCATGCCTTCGCCGAAATCGAACACGGTCGCGGCGTTCACGGTCGTGCCGCCGCCGCTGAAATCGTCGGTGGTCTGCACCTGCCAGCGCTGCGCGCCGGTCTGTGCGTTGAACACGGTGTACTTCGCGTCGCCGGCGACGCCGACCCACGGACCGGTCGTGCCGTCCATGAAGATCGTCGGTGCGCCGCCGAAGCGGCCGCCGATGTTTACCGGGCCCCACAGCGTGGAGCCGTTGCTGTTGAGCATCCACAGCCGGCCGTTCGCGACGAGCGCGATGCTCGGCGTGGTCTGATTCGGCAGATACACCGGCGAGGTCAGTCCATCCGGCAGATCGCCGCGGCTCCAGAGAATCGTTCCATTCGCGCGATACGCTGTGTTGCCCGCGATCACTTCGAGCTTGCCGTCGCCGTCGACGTCGGTCGCGATCGGCGCTTCGAGATCGGCGAACTCGAAGTACATGAACTGATCGTTGTAGTCCCACACGCGGCCGCTGCCGCCGCCGCCGATCCACTTGATCGCGCCGGTCTTCGCGTTGAGGCAGTTGCGGCCGACGAGGAGCTCGGGGATGCCGTCGCCTTCGAGGTCGGCGATGGCGGGCATGCCGACGTAGCGGTAGTTCACCGAGAACATCAGCACGAAATCCCATTGCGGATCGCGATCGAGATCGCCGCTGACCCACTTCGTCGTGCCGTCGTTGTTGTAGCAGATCATCTTATGGCTGACGGTGTTCCCCGAGTGCACGATGACCTCGGGCTTGCCGTCGTTGTCGACGTCGGCGATGACCGGCGACGTCTGCGTGCCGCTGGAGTCGGGGCCCTGCGACCAGATCAGCTTTCCGGTGTCGCCGCGCGCGACGACGACGTTGCCGAACACGGTCATGACCACGACCGGGACGTCGTTCTCATCGACGGAGTCGTCGCCGTTCGTGTCGATCAAACGCGCGACCGCGGCGATGCGCGATGACGGAAAGTTCGATCGCCATTTCCAGAACGGCTCGGGCGAGCGCGAGACTGCGCCTTCGCACGCCTGGTAGACGTCGTGGAGGTTGTCTTTCTCGTTCGTCTCGCTGATCGAGTTGCCGCTGTCGATATAGACGACGGGATGTCCCGGCGAGAAGCGCACGGTTCCCTGAATCGGGATCTGCACGAGCTGCGGCGTGATGCCGGTCTGCCCGAGCGCGGTACCGAGCACGCTGTCGACCTCGGGGTTGAACGCGAGGTCGCCGTCGATGTCGTCGAACACCGTGACGCCGAATTCGCGCGGCGCGCTGCCGGCGACGCGAACGTCGATGCGGCCGGAGAGCGTGAGATTCACCGGATCAACGACGAGCAGCGTGCGATCGATGGCAACGTTGCGCGCGACGCTCGTGTCGAGCGTGACGTTCGCTTCATTGCCGTTCGCGGTGTAGAGCTTCGAGACTTTGTTGTTCGCGTAGTTGATCTCGACGATCGACTGCGACGGATTCGCAAGCACGGTCGCGAAGCGCTGTCCTGCGCGCAGCGTCCACGTCGCGGGAATCACGACCTTGCCCTGCGCGGGAATCGAGACGAAGGTGTCGACGACTTTGTTGCCGCCGGTCTGCGGCAGATCGTCGTAGATCTGGATCTGCACGTTCGTCGCGGGAAGGACGCCGAGGTTGCGCACGACGGCGCGAACCGTGACCTGCTGGCCCGCGGTGAGCGGCGTGCGCGGCAGGACGAGGCCGTCGTTCGTGATCGAGAGATCGATGTACTGGTCCGTGAGAGCAGCAAAACCGCTGTTGTTCGATTCGTCGATTTCTGCGACACGATTTTCGGGATCAACGACGACGTAGAGCACGTTCGTCGTCGGGGAAACGACGTAGTCGGCGGAGACGTCGATCGTGCCTTGCGGCTCGACGGCGACGGGGATCGATTTGAAGTAGCCGCCGCCTTGTCCCGGCACGCCGTCGAAGAAGAAGACGTTCGCGGTCGCGGGCGTGTTGCCGGCGTTCGTGATCGTCGCGCTGATCGTGACGCTCTGTCCCGGCGTGCCGATCGGCGGTGTCGCGATGACGGAGCCTTCGACAACGACGAGATCGATGTTCGCGACCGGGCTCACCGCGAACGACTTCGTCGCGGTGTTGTTGCTCTCGTTCGTCTCCGCGATCTGCGCGGCGGGATCGAGAACGACTTTGATCGTGTGACTGCCGGTGCCGAGGGAGATCGGGAGCGTGACGAGCTGGCTGCCGTTCGACGAGATCGTGGCGACCGTGCCGCTCTTGAGCACCGTTTCGCCGGAGCCCATCACGTCGGAGATCGTGTACGCGACGTTCGTCGCATCGCCGTCGCCGTTGTTGCGCAGCGTGACGGTGAGCGTGCCGGGCTGATCGGGCTGCAGCTTCGCCGGCACCGTGACGATGTCCGTGCTGTAGATCTGCAGGTCGGGCTTGCCTTTGACGAGGAGCGTCGTCGTGCCGACGTTGTCGTCGGTGCGCAGCTCCGCGAAGGCGCTCGTCGAATTGGCGATCGCGGCCAGCGTCTGATTGCCGGTCATCGTCGTCGCCGCGAACGTGAGCGTGGTCGTGATCGACGCGCCGGAGTTGATCGTGCCGAGCGACTTCGTCGCGAGCTGGCGGCCCTTCGCGTCGTTGATGTAGAGCGCGAGCGTCGATGCAGCTGCCGTCGCGGCGCCGATGTTCGAGACTTTCACCGTGACCGTCACGGTGTTGCCGTCGATCGCGGGCGAAGGCGTCGCGCTGACGTCGGAGTTGCGGATGACGAGGTTCGGTTTGTTCGACGCGTACGCTTCGAGCACGCGCGCGGTGAGGTACGGATCCTGACTCCACGAGCCGTCCGCGGACTGGCGGGTGGTCAGGTAGTTGAGCGTCGCGGTCGCGGTGCCGCCGATCGCGTAACCGGAGAGCGCGAGCGCGCGGAACGCGGTCGCGGTCTCGAGCACGTTCGCGCCGATGGAGCCGTCGGGGTGAATGTTGTTCGCCAGATACGCCTGCCCCGCTGCGATGACTGCGGGCGGCGGCTGTTGCTGCTTGAGCAGCGAGAGTGCGATGAGCACTTCCGACGTCAGCACCGGATTCGAGGCGAAGCCCTGATCGATGCCCCAG
>DATKFO010000576.1:0-2758 GCA_035544355.1 Thermoanaerobaculia bacterium | reverse complement strand
CGTGACGTTCAAGTACTCCGAGTATCTGAATGCGCTCGTGCAATTTCTCTTCGGCAACATCTTCAGCGCGCTCTTCATCTTCTATTTTCTGAGCTCGAGCGATCTGCCCGGATATCTCGTCGTGATCGCGCTCGGCGCGTTGCTCGTCGGCAATGAATTTCTCGAGAGCCGCTACAGCGAGCTGACGTTGTCGTGGGCGTTCTTCACGCTCTGCGCGATCATGTTTTTCAACTTCGCGCTCGCGCATCTCTTCCGCAGCATCAGCACATTCTGGTTCTACCTCGGCACGCTGATCGCGGTGCTGGCCGTCGTGCTGCTGCGCCGCTTGTCGACGAAGGCCGAGTCGAGTGTGTGGCCTTCGATCGGCGTTGCGACCGTGATGCTGCTCGTCCACGCGCTGAATGTGATTCCGCCCGTACCGCTCGTGAAGAAGGAGATGCTGATCGCGCACGATCTGCGTCGCAGCAACGGCGCGTACATCGCAACGATCGAATCGCCGAAATGGAAGTTTTGGCAATCGTCGTCGCGCACGTTTCATCGCGCGGGCAGCGAGCGCGTGTACTGCTTCACATCCGTGTTCGTGCCGCCCGGAATCCGCACGACGATTCGTCATCGCTGGCAGGTGTACGACCACGGCTGGCGCGAAGCGGGCACCGTGTCGTTTGCGATCGAGGGCGGCCGCAAGACCGGCTATCGCGGCTACACGCTGAAAGCGAACGTGCGGCCGGGCGAATGGCGCGTGATCGCGGAGTCGGAGAGCGGCGCCGCGATCGGCGTGATTCGCTTCACGATTGTGGCGGGGGAGAAGGTCGCGTCGGTCGCGATGAAGATGTGATCACGCGATCGTCGATCCCGCTTCGATTTCCACCGGCTCGTCACCGCGACGAAAAACTCGCGCGGTCTTTGTGCCGAGGAGGATCGCGGTGCCGTCTTCGACCCAGAGCATCGAGCCTTCGCGCAGGCCGATCACCATCGCGGAGTTCTCTTCGAGAAATTCGCGCAGGCGCTCTTCGCGCGTTTCGCCTTTGTGCTTCGAATCGGGATCGGCGTCGAGGTAGTGCGGGTTGATCTGGAATTCGACGAAGCTGAGGGCGTCGAAGGACGGCGGAAAAACGATTGGCATGTCGTTCGTGGTCCTGATCGTAGGCGTGGCGATGACGGTGCCGGCGCTCGAGCCGATGTAGGGGATGCCGTCGCGCACGCGCTCGCGAATCGCATCGAGCATGTCGCGCTCGTACAGCGTCTTCAGCAAACGAAACGTGTTGCCGCCGCCGACAAAAATCGCCTCGGCGTGCTTCAGATCATTTGCGTCGTGTACCTGCGTAACGTCGAGCCCCATCTGTCCGAGGCGGTCGCTGACTTTTTCCGTGTAGGCGTCGTGGTCCGCGAGCGCGAACGGAATGAACGCGACGCGGCGCCGCTCATCGAGAAACCGGCGAATCTCCGGCTCGGGATGATCGAGGAATCCGTAGCCGTACACGACAGAGCTCGAGATCAAAAGAAGTTGCATCGATCACACTCTCACGCGCAGTGCTTCGCGCACGCGCCCAAGCCCCGCGCGAATGTCGTCCGCCGAAACTGCGCCGACGCTGAGGCGGAACCAGCCGTCGTCTTTTTTCACGCCGAACGCCTGGAACGGCACGACTGCAAAGCCGGCTTCGTGCAGCAGGAACTTGCGCGTTTCGTCGTTCGTCGCGAAGCCGCAGTCGAATTGTGCGGAGAGGTAGATCGCGCCCTGCGGCTCGATCGCGTTCACGCGCAATCCTTCTGCGCGCATCGATTCGAATCCGCTGTAGAGCAGATCGAGACGCACGCGCAGCTCGCGAATCATCGTTTCGTGAAATGCGGCCATCTCGCTCTTCTGTGCGAGGAACCACGCGACAGCGAGTTGCTCCGCTTTCGGTGCCCACGCGCCGATGTGGCCGAGGATGTCTCGCATGCGCGCGGTGATCGCGGGCGGGGCCATCGTCCAGCCGACGCGCAGTCCGGTTGCGGCGAATGCTTTCGATGCGCCGTCGACGAAGATCGTCCACGCCGCGGATTCGGGAACGAGCTGCGGCGGTGTGTAGTGGCGATGCTCGCCGAACGTGAGTCGCCAGTAGACCTGATCCCACAATAGAAACAGCGGACGCTGTCCGGTGCCGGTGCGACGCTCGTTTTCTTCGACGACGAGTCGCGCGATCGCTTCGACTTCGTCGCGTGCCATCACGGTGCCGGTCGGATTCAACGGCGTGCAGACTGCGATGAGTCGTGCGTCGCGAACGTGCGGCCGCATCATCGCCGCGGTCGGAAGAAAATTCGTCTCCGCGCCGACGTTCAATTCGATCGCTTCGCCGCCGGTGAGATAGGTGTAGTGGTTGTTGTTCCACGACGGCGTCGGATAGATGATTTTCTCGCCGCGATCGACGACGGATGCGAACGCGGCGTAGATGATCGGACGCGATCCGCCTGCGATGAGGATCGAGTCGAGCGGGTAGGCAAGGCCGAGGTCGTCGATCGTCGATTGCACGACGGCCTTGCGCAGCTCCGCGGTTCCGTCGGACGGCGGGTAGTTCGTGTTCCCGGCCTTGAGCTCCTCGATGATGCGCTGCTCGAGCGCAGCCGGGATGCGGAACTCGGTCGGCGAGAAGTCGCCGACGGTGAGGTTCGCGACGGAGCGTCCCGTGTTGATGAGCGCGCGCACCTCGCTCGCGACCTTCAGGACTTCCGAGCCGATGAGCCCCTGTGCCGTTTGAGAAAGGTCGGCGTCCTTGACGCG
>DATKFO010000575.1:0-3079 GCA_035544355.1 Thermoanaerobaculia bacterium | reverse complement strand
GTGAATGTCGTGGTCACGGTGGGCAGCGCGAACGCGACGGCGACGAACGGATTTACGTACGCTGCGCAGGCGCCGAGGAGACGGACGGTGAAACACTGAGTGTTTCGGAGTGCGGTGGCAAAGCCACCGCTTTGGGTTGCGCGTTCGGGCACGAGGTTGCGCGATCACGAGGGGTAACGACCCGATCGGCGTCTCGTTTGGACTGCTGCGACCGCAGTCGCAGCTTTCGTATACCGGCGAACGAAAAGCGGCGATTGCGATCGTCGCAGTCCAAACTGTCAGCCGGCAGTCTTGGGACGCTCTGCAAAAGCCACCGCTTTCTGATCTGCTGAAGAAATGCGCGCCCCATCGCCGTCAAATCCAAAGCGGTGGCTCTGCCACCGCACTCCGAAATTCACATCCGTTCACCGAAACGCATCTCGGACGGAACGCCGGAGGGACGTAAGATTCCTCCGAGGAGACGACGATGCCGACGAAGCTCACGATCAACGGCAAGCCGCAGTCCGTCAACGCCGAAAGCGATACGCCGCTGCTGTGGATCTTGCGCGACGAGCTCGCGATGACCGGAACGAAATTCGGTTGCGGCATGGGTCTCTGCGGCGCGTGCACGGTGCTCGCGGATGGAGAACCGATCCGCTCGTGCAGCACGCTCCTCGCCGACGTGAAGGGCAAGAAAATCACGACGATCGAAGGGCTCTCGCCGAACGGCAATCATCCGCTGCAGAAGGCGTGGATGGCGGAGAGCGTGCCGCAATGTGGCTACTGCCAGGCGGGACAGATCATGTCCGCCGCCGCGCTGCTGATGAAAAAGAAAAAGCCGACCGACGCGGATATCGACGAAGCGATGAGCGGCAATCTCTGTCGCTGCGGCACGTACTTGCGCATCCGCAAAGCGATCCATCGCGCGGCGGACGAGGCGTAGCGATGAACATCGTCAAACTCTCGCGCCGCGATTTCGTGAAGATCTCATCCGTCGCAACCGCAGGCCTGGTCCTCGGCTATTCGGCCAATGGCCAACGGCCAACCGCCAACGCCTTCGACCTCGGCACGTTCGTGCAGATCGGCACCGACGGCATCGTCACCGTGTGGGTCACCAAGTCGGAGATGGGGCAGGGCGTGCGCACGTCGCTGCCGATCCTCGTCGCCGAAGAGCTCGATGCGGACTTGAAGAGCGTCCGCATTCGGCAGGCGCACTTCGATCGCAAATTCGGACGGCAGGGCACCGGCGGCAGCAGCAGCATGCGCACGATGTGGAAGCCGCTGCGCACCGCGGGCGCAACCGCGCGCGCGATGCTCGTCACCGCCGCCGCGACGAAGCTCGGCGTCGACGCGGCGCAGCTCACCGTCGCGAACGGGGTGATCACGCACGGCAAAGACAAACTCGCGTTCGCCGACGTCGCCGAAGCCGCGTCGAAGCTCGAAGTGCCGAAAGACGTGAAGCTGAAAGACCCGGCGGCGTTCAAGCTCATCGGCAAGAAAGCGATCCGCTTCGACGATCGCAACGTCGTCACCGGCAAGGCGCAATACGGCATCGATGTGCGCGTGCCCGGCATGCTCTACGCCGCCGTCGCGCGTTCGCCGGTGTTCGGCGGCAAAGTCGCGAGCTTCGACGCGACGAAAGCGAAAGCGACACGCGGCGTGAAAGACGTCGTGAAGATCGACGCGGTCGAAACCGATCTGCCGTGGAACGGCGTCGCCGTCGTCGCCGATTCGACGTGGGTCGCATTGCAGGGACGCAACGCGCTCGCGATCACATGGGACGAAGGCGCGCACGCGAACGAAACGACCGCGCAGCTGCACAAGCGGATGGAAGGCGGACTCGCATCCGCGAAGACGATCCACAACGCGGGCGACGTCGACGCAGCACTCGGGAGCGCGGCGAAAAAAATCGAAGCGACGTATGAGGTGCCGTACCTCGCGCACGCAGCGATGGAGCCGATGAACGCGACCGTGCACGTCAAAGCCGACAGCGCCGAAATCTGGGCGCCGACGCAATTTCCCGATTGGGCTGCGAGCGCGACGGCATCGCTGCTCAAACTGAAGCCCGAGCAGATCAAGGTCAACGTCACGCTCCTCGGCGGCGCCTTCGGCCGCCGCGCGAATCCCGATCCGATCCTCGAAGCCGCGCAGATCTCGAAAGCGGTCGGCGCGCCGGTGCACGTGCAGTGGACGCGCGAAGACGACATGCAGCACGACTTCTATCGGCCCGCGAGCATGCATCGCATCAGCGCCGGACTCGACGCGAACGGCGACGTCATCGCGTGGCATCACCGGATCGCCGCGCCCGCGATCTCGGCGTATTACGAGCCCGCGTCGAAGACGCCGCATGACAGCGAGATCGAAGCCGCCGAAGTCGCGCACGCGTTTCCGAACTTCCGCATCGACTTCGCGCTCGCCGATTCCGGCGTGCCGCGCGGCTGGTGGCGCTCCGTCGAGCACTCGATCAACGGCTTCGTCTTCAACTCGATGCTCGACGAGCTCGCGCACGCAGCAGGACGCGATGTGATCGACCTCCATCTTTCGCTGCTGCCGAAAGGACGCCGCGTCGAAAAAGAAGGCAACGCGAAGGACTATCCGCTCGAGATCGACCGCATGCGCAAGGTGATCGAGTTCGTACGCGAAAAATCAGGCTGGGGCTCGCCGCTGCCGCAACACGTCGCACGCGGATTCGGCGCGCACTACTCGTTCCTCTCGCACGCCGCGCAAGTCGCAGAGGTATCGGTGGGAAAGGACGGAACGGTGCACGTGCACAGAATCGTGTGCGCCATCGATTGCGGCATTCCCGTGAATCCCGACGGCATCCGCGCGCAAATCGAAGGCGGAATCCTCTACGGCCTCACCGCAGCCCTCGGCGGCGAGATCACGATCGACAAAGGCCGCGTGCAGCAATCGAACTTCCACGACTACCCGCTCATTCGTATCTCCGAGGTACCAAAGATCGAAGTGCACATCGTCCCGAGCACCGCGCTGCCGACCGGCAGCGGCGAGCCGGGCCTCCCGCCAACGGCGGGAGCGGTCGCGAACGCGATCTTCGCGGCGACGGGGAAGAGGTTGAGGCGTTTGCCATTTGGCGATACAA
>DATKFO010000574.1:0-6426 GCA_035544355.1 Thermoanaerobaculia bacterium | reverse complement strand
GGATCCTTCGCGCCCACTCCGCCACCCGCTCAGGATGACACCCAGAAGAAACCGGCAGACTGCGCGAGTAGGGGCGGCCGGCGGCTGCCCCTACAATGTGCGTGGTAGACTTTCAGGCCATCAAACTCCACAAATAACTCGGGGGTTTCATCCACATGGCTGCGAAGAACAAGCCGTTCGAGGCGTTCGGCCCGTACCTTCTTTTCAAGAAGCTCGAGAGCGATTCGCTCAGTGAGCTCTGGCGCGCCGGGCGTATCGAAGGACAACACCTCGCAGCGACGGCCGCGGTGCGCAAACTCACGGGCGGCAATCGCGAAGCGCTCACCGCATCCGCGCAGGCCGCGCAGCCGATCGCATCGCAGCTCACCGGAACTTCCTTCGCGCGCGACCAGCACGTCGGCGTGATCAACGGCATCCCCTACCTCGCGTACGACTACGCGAACGGACGCTCGCTGCGCCACATCGTCGATCGCGCGCGCGGCGGCAACGGCGCGACGGCGAATCCGATTCCGCTCGATCAGGCGATCGTGATCGCGGAGAAAGTCGCGCTCTCCCTCGCGACGACCGGCGATCTTCGCGACGGCGGCGGACAACGTCTCTCGCACGGCGGACTCATTCCGCAATTCATCTGGATCACCGACGACGGCGAGATCCGCGTCGCCGGCCAACTCCTCGGCAACGGACTCGTCGCGTCGCTTGGCGATACGAAAGTCGGCGGCGAGCTCGGACGGTACTTCTCGCCCGAGTATCGACACTCCGGCACTCCGTCGAAGACCTCGGAAGTCTGGTCCCTCGGCGCAATCCTCTTCCTGCTCGTCACCGGACAGGAACCACCCGACGCCGCGACCGCGAGTGCGTTCGTCGCCGCCGTTCGCGCCGCGAAGACGATGACCGGCACGCCGATCCCCGACGACATCCGCGTCATCCTCGACAAATCGCTCAACCTCGATCCGTCGATGCGCTACGCGACGATCGCCGACATGAAGACCGCGCTCTCCGCGCTCGCGCACGGCGGCAAGTACTCCGCGACGACGTTCAACCTCGCCTTCTATCTCAGCAACCTGCTGAAGAAAGAGATGGAAGCGGAAACGATCGAGCGCGACAAAGAATCGAAGGTCAATCTCGCGCCGTACGTCGAAGCGCCGCCGCAAGCGGCTGCCGCTGCGCCGGCTGCTGCACTGTCGGTTCCGACGTTCGGTCTTCCGCAAGAGCAGCCGAAGAGCAAAGCGCCGATGCTGATCGTCGCCGCGATCGTCGTGATCGCCCTCGGCATCGGCGGCTGGTTCATGTTCGGCAGGAAAGAACAGAAACCGCAAGCGCCGGCGCAGCTCGCGAGCGCGACGCCTGCTCCCGCGCCGCAGCGCGTAATCTCCGAGCCGGTGCTCGCATCGCCGACGACGGCGACTTCGACCGCCGTCGATCCCGCCGCGCGGGAGAAAGCGTTCGAAGACGCAGTCAAGGCGAAGATGCAAGCAGAGATGATGAAGCTGCAGACACAATTCACGCAGCAGCTCAAACAGGAGCAGTCAAAGAACGCGCCCGTGAATGCGACGCCGCCCGCGCCGCAACCCGTCGCGCCGGCGCCAGTCGCCGAAGATCGCACACCGTCCGCAGCGCAACTCGATCAAACGCGCCGCGAGACCACGCCAGCGCCCGTCACGACAACCGTCGCACAGACAGCTCCCGCTCCAACCGCAACGCAAGCACCCGCACCCGTAGCTCCAACGCCTGCAGCCGCAGTGACGACCGTGCGCGAAGGCGACATCGTCGACGTCACGCAAGTCGACTCGATCCCGCGCGCGCTGAGACCGATCAAGCCCGTCTACCCGCCGCTCGCCGCGCGCCAGCGCGTCGAAGGAACCGTGATCGTCAGCGCGCTCATCTCCGAAAAAGGCGACGTGCTCGACGTCCGCGTCCTCCGCGGCGACGGCCGCTTCGGCCTCGACGACGCCGCCGTGCGCGCCATGCGCGGCGCGAAATTCGCGCCGGCGATCAAAGACGGCAAACGCGTGCGGACCTGGTTCCCGCAGACGTTTCAGTTCAAACCGTAGGGTTCACTTCGTGTCATCCTGAGCGGGCGGCGGGAGGGCGCGAAGGATCCCCTGCGACGGAGCGCGACGCGTGCATTTGCAGGGGATCCTTCGCACCCACACCGCCACCCGCTCAGGATGACACTGGGATTGACGTCCATTCCAACCGCTCCAGTCGCAACGGAATCTCCGCTTCGATCACGAGCTCGTTGTTCTCGCGTGACGGCACGTGAAACGTGCGATCGAGGTACGGTCCGGATGTGCGCGTGGTCTCGAGCACGATGCCGTTCAACTTGATCGTCACGCTCGTCGATCGCGGAATGTAGAGACTGATGAACATGCGCGCGTCCCCGCCGATATTCGGCAATTGCGCGACTGCGCGCGTTGACGACATCCATCGCGCATCGCCCTCCCACGCACCCCACCCCTCCCCGTACACGACGCGCGTGCGCAGCGGGAGCACGGTGACGTCGAAGTAGCGGCGGCGTGCGATGTTCCAGAGCGCGTTGCGTGGGCGGCTGAAGGTCGTGCCTCCGTTCAATACGCCTTCGGTGATGAAGACGGCGTCGCGTTGTTCGGTGTACGGCGTCGGGATGCCGGGCGCGTCGATCTCGATCTTGCGCGCGTTCGGCAGCATGTAGTCCGCGAACGGCATCAGTTCCTTGTGCACATAAAGCGTTGCACCAGGCGGAACGGCGTGCATCGCGGCGATCGGTGGCGCGATTGTCGTGCGGACCGTTTTCAGCGCCGGCCACATCCAGATCGTCGTGAACGCGAGGATCGCGGCGGTGATCCATGTATCGAGCTTTCGCGGCATTCCTTCCGCGGCGAGGATTGCGATGAGCGGCATGTAGCCGATCGAGAAGCGGCTCGCGCTGTTGTGGTCGAGGAAGAGCCAGGCGAAGAGGGCGAAGGGAAGGAAGATCGCGAGCGCGCCGAAGCGGCGGTACGACTGCCACAATCCAAAGAGCGCGAGGATTCCGATCGCGATGTTCAACAGCGGCTGGCGGTACGGGCGCACGAAAAAATCGTCGGCGAGTTTCCAGAGCGGTGGACGCGTTGGGCTGCGAAAGGAATCGGTCGCGGTGATGTATTGCTGATGTTCGTTCAGCGCGCGGAAGTAGCGTTGCGCGCCGGTGATCTTGATCGCGACGCCGTACGAGATTGCGACGATCGCGAGTGCGACGAGCACACCGAGGATTCGCCGATACGCCTTTCCGCGAAGAGCGGGCGCGATTCCCACGAGCAACGTCTGCGGACGAAATCCGACTGCGATTGCGAGCGCGATCATTCCACGTCCGCGCAGCAGCAGCGCTGCGGCGACGACCGAGAGCACCATCGCGGGCACATCGCTCAGCGACGTCCCGCCGTACAGCCAAACGTTCGGAAAGAACGCGAGCAGGAGCGACGCGATGACCGACGTTCGGAACGGCATCTCGAGCGCGCGGCAGAGAAAGAACATCGCCGGAAAGATGGCGAGCGACGCGATGACGACGACAACTTGCAGTGATCCGACAAGATGCGCGGCCGCGATGAAAAGCGGAAAGCCGGGTGGATGCGGGTGGTGTGCGGCGACGTCGTAGTGGCGCATGCCGAGGGCGAAGAGCAGCTCGTCCCAGTCCCAGGGGGAGCGTGCGATCGCGAGGAAGCGCGTCGCGGCGACAGCGATCGTGAGCGCGATGAAGATGCGCCGCTCCGCGGGCGTCATGGCACCGCGCTCCACGAGAAATCGCCGAGGAGCAGGCCGAGGTCGCGCGAGTCGTCGGCGGTGCCGAGCTTCTTCGGATTCGCGGTGGCGCTCGTGGAGAGCTCGACGACGTTCGGCGCATCGGCGCGCGCGGGCACGGTCCACGTCAGCGCGTAATCCGCTTTCGTCGCGACGATGCGCTCGAGCAACGCGCCGTTCAGCGTGATCTCGATCGTCGGCGGCGTCGGCAGGCTGTCAATCGGCACGCGGAATTTGAGCGCGAGCTTCGCCTTGCCGTGCGTGGGTGGAAACGTGATCGCTCCGCGGCTCGACAGCCAGCGCCACGTGTTCGTGCCGTCGGATTCCTGGTCGTACCAGCCGCCGCTGAAGTGCGCGGTCGGAATCACCCGCATCACCGATGCTTCGAAGTAACGCTGCCGCGCGACGTCGTAGAGACGTCCCGCACGCGGGCGCACGAAATTCAAGGCATCGCGCCGCTTCGCGATCGCGTCCGTGACGTACCACGGCTGGCGCTGCTGCGGCGTCGTCTCCGGAATCGCATCGGGCGACGCAACGTAGACGACGTCGTAATCGCGCTCGAGGTAGTACGAAGCAAACGGTCCGAGTCCTTCGAAGCAATAGATGCGTGTCTTGCGCGGATCGAGATTGCGGCGGATCCACTCCATCGCCGCCGCGTTCGGCGCCGATGCGCGACGCACGTCGCGAATCGCGGGATACGCGCGATACGCGAGGTGCGCGGCGAGCGTGAGCGCGAGGACGGCGTTGGCCGCGAGCCGTAGGCCGTTGGCCGGAGACAAGCTGCGGCGAACGGCCCACGGCAAACGGCAAACGATCTCGATCCCAAATGCTGCGAGCAGCGCGTACATCGCGACGTACGACACGGCGTAACGCGACGCCGCGTACATGTCGAGCATGAGCCACGAAAAAATGTTGAGCGGCGCGAAGATGAGGATCAGCAGCCAGACGCCGGGATGCGGGCGGATGAGCGACGCGAGAAACGCGATCGCGGCGAAGATCGCGACGTAACGCGCGGCGTCGCGGCCCGCGCGCATCGATTCGTAGAAGAACGGGCGCAGCAGCGTCGGCACGAGCGGCGCGCGGTACACGTTGTGATACGAGTCGACGTCGTGCAGGTACTGCTGCTGCGCGCGCACGGTTTCGACGTAGCTCTTCGGCGACTCCGACGCGAGCGCGGCGCCGCCGTAACAAATGATGATCACCGCTGCGCCGATCGCGATCGCGGCGACGACGCGACGCAACGGCTGATGCCACGTCGCGAGCAGCGCGGGCGCGGCGCCGGCGAGAATCATCTGCGGACGGAAGCCGATCGCGAGTCCGAGCATGAGCGCGCCGAGCAGATAGGGGACCGCCTGAGAGGCGGTCCTACGTGACGTTTCGTCCGCGCTGCCACAGCTGCGCAACAAGAGCACTGACGCGCCGAGCAGCAACGCGACGCCGGGCACGTCGCTGAAGCCGGTGCCGCCGTAGTACCAGACGTTCGGCGCGAAGACGAAGATCAGCGCGCCGCAGTACGCGGTGAGAAACGAGAAGCGCAGCTCGCGCGCGAGAAGAAATGTCAGCGGAAAGAGTGCGATCGCGCCGAGGAGCGCGACGGCTTGCACTGCGCGGAAGTCGGAGTGGACGACGAAGCGCAGCAGCTTCGCGGCGGCGATGAACAGCGGATAACCCGGTGGATGCGGATGGTGCTGCACGACGTCGAAGTCGCGCACGCCGTGGCTGAACAGCGCCTCGTCCCATTCCCACATCGAGCGCGAGAGCGCCCACACGCGCGTGATGGCGACGACGATCGTGGTGATGATGACGACGTTGCGCTCGCGTCGCGTAAAGGGAGTCACGGCGCGGCCTTCCAGCCGATGCCTTCGACGCGCACGCCGAGGTCGCGACGGTCGTCCATGCCGAAATCGCGTGCGGGAGTCACGACGCGATTCGTGGTGAGCACGAGCTCATTGCGCGCGTTCGCACGCGAGTCGAGCGTCCATTCGTGCGCCGACAGCTCCTGATTGCAATCGAACGTCGCGACGCGTTTGCGATTCAGCGTCACGTCGACCGATTGTTTCTCCGTCGCGCAGATCACGCGCAGTGTGAGTCGCGCGTGCCCGCCGACCGCGGCAAGATTCGTGACCGATCGCGAGCCCATCCAACGCCATTCCGTGCGACCGTCGGATTCTTCGCTCCACCAGCCGTCGCCGAGGAGCGGGATACTTGCGATCGGCGCGGCGGAGACTTCGAAATAGCGTTGCCGCACGATCTGCCACAGCCGGTGATGCGGCCGTTGAAACACTCTTTGCTCGAGCGAGTCCGTCGACCCCTCGGTCACCCAAAGATCGCGCGGTTTCGGAGCAACCGGCAAATCCTCTTCGGTGATCACGTATTTTTTCTGCGGCAGCAACGCATCGGCCATCGGCCCGACGCTGCCGTGCGCGTAGATCGTGCCGGGTTGTTGCGCAGCCCACGCGAGCGCTGCGGCGGGCGGCGACGGATTCGTGCGCGCGTCTTCGAGTGCGGGCCACGTCCACCACGCGAAGCGAAGTGTGATCAACAGAAGGAGCGCGATCTCTGCGATCGCGTTGACCGTCGGCCGTTGGCCGTTGGCCGGGGAACCAATCGCGTTGGCCGTTTGCCGTTTGCCGTTGGCCGAAGAACCAAAACCACGGCCAACGGCAAACG
>DATKFO010000573.1:0-7152 GCA_035544355.1 Thermoanaerobaculia bacterium | reverse complement strand
TCATGATCCATAGCGCCGGCGACACGGTTGTGATGATCGGGAAAGCAGAATTCCGACGCCTCCAGCAACTCGCCCACCGAGCGCTCCAGTTGGATCTGGATCGAGCGCTTCGCGGCCCTGCATATCCGCTTGATGAGGTGCTGGATGAGCTCGGAGTCTCGAAGGTTTGACGTAGAGCTCTCCGAGCAGGCCCGACGATTTCTTCTCGATCTTCCAACAAACAAACGCAAAGAGCTCGCGCAATTCCTGATCATTCTGTTCAAAAGCGCGACGCCGGAAGAAAGCCTGGAGCTCGAAACGAAAGGCCAGAACTTCACCGACCACCTCTGGGTCGTCGGTGAGTTCGAGATTGTCTATCGATGTTGGCCGGCCGAGCACCGCATCGCGATCGGCATCATCCGGCGAACGAATTAAGGCACGAACTTATACCCCACGCGATGCACCGTGATCAGATGCCGTGGCTCGTGCGGCGTCATCTCGATTTTTGAGCGCAGCCTTGCCATGTGCGTGTCGACCGTGCGCGTGAATGCGGAGCTGTCGTAGCCCCACACGTGATTGAGCAGCGCTTCGCGGCTCACGACTTCGTTCACGTGATCGATGAAGTAGCGGAGGATGCGGAACTCGCGCGGGGTGAGCTCGAGCGGGTCGCTTTGCTTCGTCGCCTGGTACGTGCGGAAGTCGAGCCTCACGTCGCCGAATGCGTACTCCTCGCCGATCACGTCGCGCTCGTAGCGCCGCAGCACAGCTTCGACGCGCGCGAGGAGCTCCATGAAACTGAATGGCTTCGTCACGTAGTCGTCGGCGCCGAGCTTGAGGCCGACGATCTTGTCGATCTCCTGGCCGCGCGCGGTGAGCATGATGATGGGCGTGTTGTTGCCCATCTTGCGCAACTCTTTACACACATCGAGGCCGCTCTTCTTCGGCAACATCACATCGAGAATGATGAGATCGTGATCGCCGCGCGTCGCGAGACGCAATCCTTCCGCGCCGTCCGACGCCATCTCTACTGCGTGTCGCTCGAACTCGAAGCCGTCGCGCAGCGCGACGGACATCGCCGGATCGTCTTCGACGACCAGAATCCTGCTCATGCCGTGGTCTCCTGAGGGGTGATCGACAGCGCGCGGCCGTTCGTCGCGGGCAACACGATCATGAATGTGCTGCCAGCACCCGGCGCGCTCGTGACTTCGACGCGGCCGCCGTGCGCTTTCACGACGTGCCGCACGATCGCGAGTCCGAGGCCGCTGCCTTTGACGTCGTGCACGAGGCCGCTGCCGACGCGATAGAACTTCTCGAAGATTTTTTTCTGCTCGGCGGCCGGGATCCCGATGCCGCCATCGCGCACCGCGATGCGCACTTCATCGCGCTCGTAGGTCACGCGCACATCGATCTCTTTCCGCTCGCCGGAGTACTTCACCGCGTTGTCGAGCAGGTTGACGAGGACCTGTCCGATTGCGTCTTTATCGATATGTAGCAGCGGCGGACGGTCCGCCGGCGACGCGAACGTGATCGCGAATCCGTGCTCGCGCAGCGGGACTTCGAATCCGCCGACGATCGACGCGACGAGATCGACGACGTCGGTCTCGCAGAAGCGGTACTTCTTCTCCGCTGATTCGATCTTCGAAAAATCGAGAATGTTGTTGATGAGCTGCGTGAGGCGGCGGCTCTCCGCTTCGATGTACTCGCCGTACTCGCGAATTTTTTCTTCGCGCGTGACGCGGCCGAGGCGCATGTACTCGCCGAAGACGCGGATCGAGGAGAGCGGCGTGCGCAGCTCGTGCGAAACGTTCGACACGAAATCGCTCTTCATCTGCGACAGGCGCATCTGCCGCGCAGCGGTTTGGATCGCGAGCGCGATCGCGCAGAGAAGAATGAACGCGCCGCCACCCGTCCACCCCATGTTCACGCGGAAGTTGTACGCCGCGATCTCCTCGGGACCCATGCACGTCCCGCGAATGCCGGCGCGCCAGTTCGTGAAGATGAAACTGAGCGGCGTCGTGATGAACTCGCGTCCGCGCGGCATCGTGGGGAAGTGATCGCCGATGCGCAGCGCGAGATCGGTGCCGCGATAGCGTTTCTTCAGCGTCTCCTTGCCGATCGCGAGCATCGTCGACTTCGACGCCGTTTCGTCGAGCACGACGCCGACGACACCGGTGACGTGCATCGACTCATCGGTGACCGGACGCATGAGCACACGATGCCGCGGATCGCGCTCGTCGACGCTCAGTGCCGGACTCGGCACAATGCGCTGCATCTTGTGCGCGACCTGCCAGAAGACGGTCGCCATCTTGATCGCTTCGGTCTCCTCGATCATCGGCTCGCGCTCCCATCCCGTCGAGTCGAATGTGCCCCACTCCGACATCTGGTGCCGATAGCGAATCGCGAAGAACGTGCGCGCGCCCGGAACGCGATGCGTCCGGAAGTGCTCCCCCAGCGTCATGACATTTCGCAACCGAGCCTCGTTCATCGTGAGCGCAGCGTTGGCGCGCGCGCGATAGACCGCCTCGATCTCCTGCGTCACGAGCTCGGTCGAGTTGCGCAGGTAGTTGCGCTCCGCCGACGCCGTCGCGCTCTCGAGGCTGCGCAGGAACTTGTACTGCTGCACGAAGAGCGCGGCCATGAGGCCGAGAATCAACGGCACCATCCAGAAAATCGAGCGTTGGAAAATGCGGCGCATGCGAAGAAGCAATGGTCGCACGAGCGACGTGGTAGCTTGATCGATTGTCACAGTTTGTAACGTTTGATCCGTTTCCCCGGGCTCACGCCGCGGGGCTACATACACAACGACTGACAAACGTAACTTGCTCCATCCCATCCCACACGAATAATCTCCGCCGCCAATGCCAGTCGATAAAGTCACTCTCGATGGTCTTCGGATCGAACGTCCCGACCTTCCCACTCGCCGGCGTGTGCCGTGGCTTGCGATTGTTGCGATCGTTGTCGTGATCGCGGGCGCGGCGATCGCTTGGGCGGTCGTTCGCGGACGCGGGAAGGACGTTCGCGTCGCGACCGCGCACGCGGTGTCGCATGAAGCGCGCGGCGCGGTGCTCAACGCAAGTGGTTACGTCACGGCGCGCAGACAGGCGACCGTTTCTTCGAAAGTCACCGGCAAAGTCGTTGCCGTGCACGTCGAAGAAGGAATGCGCGTGAAGGCGGGTCAGGAGCTCGCGCTCCTCGACAACGCGTATGCGACGAAGGGGCTCGCGCTCGCGCAGGCCGAAGCGGCCGCGGCGAACAGCATGCTGCGGGAAACGCGCGTGCGCATTCGTCAGGCCGAGCTCGACTTCGAGCGCGCGAACAATCTCAATCGCAGCCAGATCGCGAGCCGCGCCGATCTCGATCGCGCGCGTGCGGAGCTCGATGCGTGGCGCGCGCGACTCGCATCGCAAAGCGATTCGTACACGGTCGCGCAGCGCTCCGTGAACATCCGCAGGCAGGAAGTCGAGGACACGATCATCCGCGCGCCGTTCGACGGCGTCGTCGTCACGAAAGACGCGCAACCGGGCGAGATGATCTCGCCGGTCTCCGCCGGCGGCGGCTTCACGCGCACCGGCATCTGCACGATCGTCGACATGGAATCGCTCGAGATCGAAGTCGATGTCAGCGAGGCCTACATCAATCGTGTGAAAACGAATCAGCCGGTCGAAGCGGTCCTCGACGCGTATCCCGATTGGAAAATCGGCGCGCACGTGATCACCGCGGTGCCGACCGCCGATCGCCAGAAAGCAACCGTGAAAGTGCGCATCGGCATCGATCAGAAGGACGCGCGCATCCTCCCCGACATGGGCGTGAAGGTCTCGTTCATCGACGACTCGCCCGCCGCGGCGACGTCGACGCAAACGATCGTCGAGATCCCGAAGGCCGCGGTGCGGCGCGACGGCGAGCAGGACATCGTGCTCGTGGTGAAAGACGAAAAGCTCGAGCGGCGCGCGGTCAAAGTCTCGACGACCGAGGGTGACGTCGCGCGCATCGTTTCCGGAATCAACGACGGTGAAGACGTCGTCATCGAAGGTCCGGCGGACCTCAAGGACGGCGAGGACGTGAATGTAGTGAAGGAGAAGAAATCATGAGCGAATTGCTCGCAGAGCTGCGCGGAGTCGAGAAAATTTTCCGGCGCGGCAGTGAAGACATCAGCGTGCTCCGCAGTCTCGATCTCGAGATCGCGAAGGGCGAGTTCCTCGCGCTGATGGGACCCTCGGGCTCCGGCAAGTCGACGCTGCTGAATCTCCTCGCGGGACTCGACCGGCCGACGAACGGCACGATCAACATCGCGGGCGAGCACATCGAGAAGCTCTCGCGCCGCAATCTCGCGCGTTGGCGTGCGCGCCACGTCGGCTTCGTGTTCCAGTTCTACAACCTGCTGCCGGTGCTGAGCGCCGAGCGCAACGTCGAGCTGCCGCTGCTGCTCACCTCCCTCTCGGGGAGCGAGCGCAAGCACCACGTCGAAGCGGCGCTGCAGATCGTCGGCCTCGAGCATCGCGCGAAGCACACGCCGCGCACGCTCTCCGGCGGCGAGCAGCAGCGCGTCGGCATCGCCCGCGCGATCGTCACCGATCCGACGATCATCCTCGCCGACGAACCGACGGGCGATCTCGATCGCAAAACCGGCGACGGCATCCTCGATCTCCTCGAGGCGCTCAATCACGATCACGGAAAGACGATCGTGATGGTCACGCACGATCCTCACGCGGCCGCGCGCGCGAAACGCCGGCTGTATCTGCTCGACGGACAACTCTCCAACGAGATGGCGGCATGACATGAAATTCATCCGGCTCGTTCTCTCGAACTTCAAGCGCCACAAGCTCCGCACGATTCTCACGATCCTCTCGATCGCGGTCGCCTTCATCCTCTTCTGCTACCTCGGCGCGATCCGGCAGGCATTCTCGATGGGCGTGAGTCTCGCCGGCGCAAACCGGCTGATCGTGCAGCACAAGGTCTCGCTCATTCAGCCGCTGCCGCAGAGCTACGAAGCGCAGATCGAACAGATCGCCGGCATCGAAGATGCGACCGAGGCTGCGTGGTTCGGCGGGATTTACAAGGATGAGCGCAACAACTTCGCGCAGATCGCGATCGACCCGCCGGAGTTCCTCGTCACGTATCCGGAGTTCATCCTCAAGCCCGCGGAGAAAGAAGCGTTCCTGCGCACGAAAACGGGCGCGATTGCGGGACGCAGCCTCGCGAACAAATTCAAATGGAAAGTTGGCGACAAGATCCCGATCCAGGCGACCTTCCTCCGTCCGAAAGTCGGCAACACGTGGACGTTCGATCTCGTCGGCATCTACGACGGACTGCACGACGAGACCGACACGACGACGTTCTACTTCCGCCACGACTATCTCGATGAGAACCGCCAGTGGGGCAAGGGCCTGACCGGCTGGTACTACATCCGGATCAAGGATCCGGCGCACGCGGAACAGATCGCGAAGGCCGTCGACGCGAAGTTCGCGAACTCGCCGGCCGAGACGAAGACCGACACCGAGAAGGCGTTCATGCGCGGCTTCGCCGAGCAGATGGGCAACATCGGCGCGATCGTCACCGCAGTGCTCAGCGCCGTGTTCTTCACGATTCTTCTCGTCGCCGGCAACACGATGGCGCAGGCGGTGCGCGAGCGCACCGGCGAGCTCGGCGTGTTGAAAGCGATCGGCTTCAGCGACGTGCAGGTGCTCGTCTTCGTGCTCGCGGAGTCCTTGTTGCTCGCCGTGATTGGCGGCGCGATCGGCATCGGCCTCGGATGGCTCTTCGTATCGAGAGGCGATCCAACCGGCGGCGCGCTGCCGATCTTTTTCTTTCCGGCGAAAGATCTCGCGATCGGAATTGCGATGGTGATCATCCTCGGGCTCGTCACCGGCGCGATGCCGGCATTGCAGGCGCTGCGGCTCAACGCCGTGGACGCCCTGCGGAGGGAGTAAATGAACAAGCTCTCGCAACTCTTCGCATTGATCGGATTCGGATTGAAATCGCTGCCCGCGCGTAAAGGCTCCGCGGCTGCCGCGATCTTCGGCATCGCGGGCGTCGTCGCAGTGCTCGTCGGCGTGTTGTCGATCGGCGAAGGATTTCAGCGCGTGATGGTCGTCGCCGGCTCGCCGGACAGCGTGGTCGTTCTTCGCGGCGGCGCGGACAGCGAGATGTCGAGCGTGTTGAGCCGCGGCGATGCCGACATCCTCGCCGAAGCGCCGGGCGTCGCGCGTGCGAACGGCAAAGCGCTCGTCTCGCCGGAGCTCTTCGTCGTCATCGACTTGCCGAAACGCTCCACCGGCACGAGCGCGAACGTGCCGCTGCGCGGCGTGAAGCAGGAAGCATTTCTCCTTCGCCCCGAAGTGAAGATCGTCGACGGACGCACATTCGAATGGGGACGCAACGAAGTGATCGTCGGGCGCAGCGCGCAGTCGCAATTCGGAAACACCGACGTCGGCACCGAATTGAAGCTTGGACAGAACACGTGGAAAGTTGTTGGCATCTTCGAAGCGAACGGCGCGATCTCGGAATCGGAAGTCTGGGCTGATGCCGAAGTCGTCGCGCCCGCGTACCGCCGCGGCAACTCGTTCAATGTCGCGCAGGTGAGGCTCGCCTCCGCGGGCAACTTCGAGCCGTTCAAAGACGCACTGACGAAGGATCCGCGCGTGAATTTGCGCATCCAGCGTGAAACCGAGTACTACGCGGGACAATCGCGCGCGCTGCGCGGCCTCGTCACGGGACTCGCGTTCGTCGTCTGCACGTTGATGGGACTCGGCGCGCTGTTCGGCGCGCTCAACACGATGTACACGGCCGTCTCCGCACGAGCACGCGAGATCGCAACGCTCGAAGCCCTCGGATTCGGCGGTTTCGCCGTGATGCTCTCCGTGCTCGTCGAAGCACTGCTCCTCGCACTCATCGGCGGAGTCGCCGGCGCCACGCTCGCGTACCTCGCCTTCGACGGCTACAAAGCCGCGACGCTCAACTGGCAGACCTTCAGTCAGGTCGCGTTCTCGTTCGACGTCACGCCACAGCTGATGATCTCCGCCATCGAGTACGCACTCGTGATCGGACTCCTCGGCGGATTGTTCCCCGCGATTCGCGCTGCTCGGATGCCGGTGGCTGTGGCTTTGCGCGAGGGATGATTTTTCCCAAAATCAAATAGCCCCGGTGCGTCAGCCCGGGGCCACTCGGCATGCTGCA
>DATKFO010000572.1:0-4829 GCA_035544355.1 Thermoanaerobaculia bacterium | reverse complement strand
CGGCTTCAAGACGAAGGATGCTCAGACTGCGTTCACGAAATACGAGGACATCCCCTGCGTGATCAAGAAAGAGGGCACGAAGACGCGCATCACGACCGTGATGGCCGGATTCAACTACACCGAATTCGTGATCGAGCTCAACGAAGCTCCGTTCATGGTCGAAGACGGCGCATTCGTACAATCAAAAGCGCTCGATCTCGAGGGCGAGCTTCTCGTGCGGAACCGGCGAATGGTGTTCATCAAGGGAAGCAAACCGTTCGACGCAGTGAAAGACGCGAAGACCGGCGATCGCTTCCACGTCCTCGGCGTTCCCCGAATCAATCTCGCGCTCGTGAGCTGGCGCACGCGAAACGGCGCCGCGCGTCCCGAGGTTCTCGATTGGAGTCTTCCCTACGAGATGGTCATCGTCGGCGTGTACGACGGCGGCGTTCCGGAAGCCGAGGACGAGTGATCGGTGGGCAGTCGCGGGGTTACTGCCCACTGCCGACTGCCGACTGCCGACTGCCCACTCACTCGTGCCGGATGTTGATCAGCGCGACCGCTTCCTCGAGCTTTGCTTCGACGATCGCGAACTCCGGATCGTGCGAGGAGAGGTAGGCGAGCTCTTTCTCCGCGGCGATGCGGTCCTGCTCCGCGGTTGCGAGATCGACTTCGCCCGGAAGGAATCCGCGCTCGGCCAGGACGATCACGCGATCAGGCAACACTTCGGCGAATCCCCAGGAGAGGACGAGCCGGTGCACGGTGTTGCCGACGCGATAGCGCATCTGGCCGATGCGCAGCGATGCGAGCAGCGGCGTGTGGCCGGGAAGGATGCCGATCTCGCCGTCGGTCGCCGGGAGCTCGACTTCGTCGACGAGCACGTCGACGATCTTCCGCTCGCGCGTGACGACCGTGAGATTCAGTTTGGTCGGGAGAGCATCGGCCATCGTCGATCCCTTACGCCGCCTCGGCCTTCATCTGTTCGGCTTTCGCGAGGACGTCTTCGATCGTTCCCTGCAGCAGGAACGCCTGCTCCGGAACGTCGTCGTGTTTGCCTTCGACGATCTCCTTGAAGCCGCGGATCGTGTCGGCGATCTTCACGTACTTGCCTTCGATGCCGGTGAACTGCTGCGCGACGAAGAACGGCTGCGAGAGGAAGCGCTGGATCTTGCGTGCGCGCGACACGATGACTTTGTCTTCTTCCGACAATTCGTCGATGCCGAGAATGGCGATGATGTCCTGGAGGTCTTTGTACTTCTGCAGCACGGCCTGCACGCCGCGTGCGGTGTTGTAGTGCTCGTCGCCGAGGATGCGCGGATCGAGAATCTTCGAGGTCGAGGCGAGCGGATCGACGGCGGGATAAATCCCGAGCTCCGCGATCTGACGGGAGAGAACGGTCGTTGCGTCGAGGTGGGCGAATGCCGTCGCCGGCGCGGGATCGGTGAGGTCGTCGGCCGGAACGTAGATCGCCTGCACCGACGTGATCGAGCCCTTGCGCGTCGAGGTGATGCGCTCCTGCAGCTCGCCCATTTCAGTCGCGAGGTTCGGCTGATATCCGACGGCGCTCGGCATGCGGCCGAGGAGCGCCGACACTTCGGATCCCGCCTGCGTGAAGCGGAAGATGTTGTCGATGAAGAGCAGCACGTCCTGCCCTTCCTGATCGCGGAAGTATTCGGCGACGGTGAGGCCTGTCAGCCCGACGCGGAGACGCGCTCCGGGCGGCTCGGTCATCTGGCCGTAAATCAACGCGGCCTTCGACTTCGACGGATCGCCCGGCTTGATGACGCCCGTCTCTTCGAATTCGAGATAGAGGTCGTTGCCTTCGCGCGTGCGCTCGCCGACGCCGGCGAACACGGAGAAGCCGCCGTGCTGTTTGGCGACGTTGGTGATGAGCTCGAGGATGAGAACGGTCTTGCCGACGCCCGCGCCGCCGAAGAGGCCTGTCTTGCCGCCCTTCGTGTACGGCTCGAGGAGATCGATGACTTTGATGCCGGTCTCGAACATCTCGACGCTCGTCGCCTGTTCATCGAACGGCGGAGCCTCGCGATGGATCGACCAGCGATGCTCGGAGTTGACGGGACCGCGCTCGTCGACGGGCTCGCCGAGGACGTTGAGGATGCGGCCGAGGGTCTCGCGTCCGACGGGCACGGTGATCGGGGCGCCGGTGTCGATCGCCTTCATGCCGCGCACCATTCCGTCGGTGGGCTTCATGGCGATGCAGCGCACCTGGTTCTCGCCGATGTGGTTCGCGACTTCGGCGACGACGTCGATCTTCACCTTGCCGAGCTCGCCGTCGTCGACGATGCGGATGGCGTTGTAGATCGCCGGGAGATGTCCTTCGTCGAACTCGACGTCGACGGCCGGGCCGATGATCTGGATGACGCGGCCGATCTGTTGTTTGGTTTCGGTTGCCATTGCTGTCTCCGTTTGAGTGATCGGTGGTCGGTGATCTGTGATCGAGGTGGCTCAACCCGGGAGGCACCCGCCTCGATCACCGATCACCGATCACGCTTCATCTATTTTCCTGCTGCCGCGGCGCCCGATACGATCTCGATGATCTCCTTCGTGATCGCGGCCTGGCGGATGCGGTTGTATGTCAGTGTGAGGTGATCGATCATGTCGACGGCGTTCTTCGTCGCCGACTCCATCGCCGTCATGCGTGCGCCCTGTTCGGCCGCAGCTGATTCGAGCAACGTGCGATAGAGCTGAAACTCGATGTGCTTCGGCAACAGATCGCTGAGGATCTGCTCCGGTCCGGGCTCGTACAGATATTCGATCGTGGCCTGCGGCTCATCCCACGCGCGCTCGAGCGGCAGAAGCCTTTCCACACTCACGCGCTGCGCGATGATCGACTTGAATTCGTTGTAGACCACGTAGACCGCATCGACGTCGCCGCTCACGAAGTCTTCGATCAGCGTCTTCGCGATCTCGCGTGCGGTGTCGAGCGAGAGCGCCTGATACACGTGCGTGGCCTGTCGGCGAATCGGATACGTGCGGCGCTTGAAGAAGTCATTCGCCTTTCTGCCGATCGGCAGAAGCTGCACGGTCTCCCACTGCTTGTTGTCGGCGATCGTGTTCAGCGCCGCGCGAATGACGTTCGTGTTGAACGCGCCGCACAGTCCGCGATCGGCGGTGACGACGAGCAGCAGCACGTTGCGCTCCGCTTCGCGGGTCTTGAGCAGCGGATGCTCGGTCGTGTCGACGCGCGTCGCGACCGACGAAAGCACTTCGCGCAGCGCGGCCGCATACGGACGCGCTGCGTACATCCGCTCCTGCGCGCGACGCAGCTTCGCCGCCGCGACCATCTTCATCGCCTTGGTGATCTGCTGCGTGTTCTTGACGCTGCGGATCCGGCGTCGGATATCGATTGTGCTGGGCATGTCAGTTATGCGGCGAGGACGTTCGCGTTGTCCTTCACGTACTGGTCTTTGAAGTCGGTGATCGCTTTGCGCAGATCGCCTTCGAGGGCCTGGTCGAACTTCGGCGAGGTCTCGAGGCGATCGAGCAGCTCGGCGTGCTCGTCGCTCAGATGCTGATGCAGTGCGGCTTCGAACGGACGCACGGCTTCGACGGCGAGGTTGTCGAGCAATCCCTTCGTGCCGGCGAACACCGAAACGGTCTGCAGGCTGACGCGCAGCGGCTGATACTGCCCCTGCTTCAGGATCTCGACGAGGCGCTTGCCGCGGTTGAGCTGCGCCTGCGTGACTTTGTCGAGGTCGGAGCCGAACTGCGCGAACGCCGCGAGCTCGCGGTACTGCGCGAGATCGAGACGGAGCGTGCCCGACACGGAGCGCATCGAGCGCACCTGTGCGGAGCCGCCGACGCGCGAGACCGAGATGCCGACGTTGATCGCGGGGCGAACGCCGGAGTGAAAGAGATCGGTCTCGAGGAAGATCTGTCCATCGGTGATCGAGATGACGTTCGTCGGGATGTACGCCGAAACGTCGCCCGCCTGCGTCTCGATGATCGGCAGTGCCGTCAGCGATCCGCCGCCCTTCGCATCCGACAGTTTCGATGCGCGCTCCAGAAGGCGTGAGTGGAGATAGAAGACGTCGCCGGGATACGCCTCGCGTCCGGGCGGACGGCGAAGCAGCAGCGAGATCTCGCGATACGACGCCGCGTGCTTCGAGAGATCGTCGTAGATGCAGAGCGCGTGCTGGCCGTTGTAGAGGAAGTACTCGCCCATCGCGCAACCGGCGTACGGTGCGAGGTACTGCAAAGGCGCGGGCTCCGAGGCTGAGGAGTTCACGATGATCGTGTACTCCATCGCGCCGTACTCCTCGAGCGTCTTCACGATCTGTGCGACCGTCGACTTCTTCTGGCCGATGGCGACGTAGACGCAGATGACGCCTTTGCCCTTCTGGTTGATGATCGTGTCGACGGCGACTGCGGTCTTGCCGGTCTGGCGGTCGCCGATGATCAGCTCGCGCTGACCGCGGCCGATCGGAATCATGGCGTCGATGGCCTTGAGTCCGGTCTGCAGCGGCTCTTTCACGGGCTTGCGATCGACGACGCCCGGTGCGATGCGCTCGATGCCGTAGTACTCCGCCGCCGCAATGGGTCCCTTCCCGTCGATCGGAATTCCAAGCGGATTGACGACGCGGCCGACGACCGCCGGTCCGACAGGCACCGACATGATCTTGCCGGTGCGTCGCACTTCGTCGCCTTCCTTGATCGCCGACGCGTCGCCGAGTAGAACGACGCCGACGTTGTCTTGCTCGAGGTTCAGCACCAGACCGAAGAGACCTCCCGGGAATTCGACCAGCTCGCCGGCCATCGCGCCTTCGAGGCCATACACGCGGGCGATACCGTCGCCGGTGCTGAGAACCGTGCCCGTCTCCATGACCAGC
>DATKFO010000571.1:0-4079 GCA_035544355.1 Thermoanaerobaculia bacterium | reverse complement strand
ACTGGCGGGCTTCAGCGTCGTTAATGATCATCAGATCGACAACGGAGATTGTCTTCTGCAACGCTTCGCGCGTGATATCAATCCAGAGATTCATCGTATCCAGCGCGACCAGCTCCGCGTTGGGCACCTGCTCGCGCACCTCACGTTGTAAGTCGGGCTGGATATTACCGAGAAACAGGAGACGCGACTGTTTGGCTTTGTCGGATAGTTTTGGTTTGAAATCAGCAAAGACGTTTAGCTGGGTATCGAGCGTGTGGGCCACGTTCAGGTCGTATTCGTAGCGCCCAGCCCAGCGGAATGTCTTGCCTTGAGGAATGCGTTCGAGGTCGCTGATATCGACCCCATGATCGTCAAAAACCTTCTGTTCTTCGGCGCCAAAATCCCCACCAACGACAGCCACAATCCGAACGTCGGTGAAAAAACTTGCTGAGATGGAAAAATGCGAACCGGAGCCGCCCAGCATCTTGTCGCACTTACCAAAAGGCGTTTCAACTTCGTCAAAGGCCACAGAACCAACTACAAGTAGGGACATGTTTTGATTTTCGATTTCAGGATTGAGATTTAAGAACGTACTGCTCACTGCCCACTGCTCACTGCCCACTGCCTACTGCCCACTGCCTACTGCCCACTACCAATCGAAGTGCTCCATGAAGCGCGTCGAAATGTCTCCACGCTGGAAGCGGGCGTCGTTGAGGATTGCCCGGTGCAGCGGGATGGTCGTCTTCACGCCTTCGATGACAAATTGCTCGAGGGCGCGGCGTCCGCGCGCGATCGCTTCGTCGCGATCTTTCCCTTTGACGATGAGCTTCGCGATCAGCGAGTCGTAGTGCGGCGGCACGACGTAATCGCGATACGCATGCGTATCGACGCGCACGCCCGGGCCGCCGGGAATGTGAAACTCGCGGATCTTTCCGGGGTTCGGCGCGAACGTCACCGGATCTTCCGCGTTCACGCGGAATTCGATCGCATGTCCGCGCAGACGGAACTCGCCTTGCGGAACAGACAACGGCTCGCCCGCTGCGACGCGCAGTTGTTCTTTCACGAGATCGATGCCGGTCACTTCTTCGGTGACGGCGTGCTCGACCTGAATGCGCGTGTTCATTTCCATGAAGTAGAACTTGCCGTCCTGGAACAGGAACTCGATCGTGCCCGCGTTCACGTACTGCACGTACTGGCAGAGCGCGATCGCGGCCTGATTCATCCGATTGCGGGTGTCCTGATCGATCGCGGGCGACGGCGATTCTTCGATGAGCTTCTGATGGCGGCGCTGGATCGAGCATTCGCGCTCGCCGAGGGCGACGATGCGTCCGTGCGTGTCGCCGAAGACCTGGATCTCGATGTGGCGCGGGCGCTCGAGATACTTCTCGAGATAAACGTCCGGAACGCCGAATGCGCGCTCGGCTTCGCTGCGCGCGGTTTCGTACTGCGCCTGCAGATCGCCTTCTTCCCAGCAGATGCGCATGCCGCGTCCGCCACCGCCCGCGGCGGCTTTGAGAATCACGGGGAAGCCGATGCCGCGCGCGACATCTGTTGCGTCGTTGATGTTCGTGACCGGGCCGTCGCTGCCGGGAATGATCGGCACGCCGGCTTTCTGTGCGGTCTCGCGCGCTTTCGATTTGTCGCCCATCAGGCGGATCGATTCCGCCGATGGCCCGATGAACGTGAAACCGCATTCGCCGACGATCTCCGCGAACTGCGGGTTCTCGGAGAGGAAGCCGTAGCCGGGATGGATCGCGTCGGCGCCGGTGATCTCGGCGGCGGCGATGATGCTCGATGCGTTGAGGTAGCTCTGCTTCGACGCGGCGGGACCGATGCAGACGTCGTGATCGGCGTAACGGACGTGGAGCGAGTCGCGGTCGGCCATCGAATGGACGGCGACCGTCTTCAGTCCCATTTCCTTGCACGCGGCGATCACGCGCATAGCGATCTCGCCGCGATTGGCGATCAGTACTTTGGAGATCATGATGTGCGGTTAGTCCGGCAGAATCGCGAAGAGCGGCTCGCCGAATTCCACGGCCTGGGCGTTGCTCGGGAAGATCTTCTGGATGACGCCGTCGATGTCCGACTCGATCTCGTTCATCAGCTTCATCGCTTCGATGATGCAGAGCACCTGCCCTTTTTTCACGCGCGAGCCGACTTCGACGAAGGACGGCTGCTCGGGGCCGGGCGAGCGATAGAACGTCCCGACGATCGGAGAGGTCAGGATGTGCGAGTTGTCCGGCACCGCGGCGGGAAGTGCTCTCTCCGCCGGCGCGGCTTCGTTCGCCGACGGCGCGGGCAGCGCGTTGACGGGAATCGACGGCAGCATCGGCGCGTGCGATTTCAGATCGCCGACGTACGACGTGATGACTTGCGGCTGCGAAGGCTTGCCTTCGATGCGGATTTTGGTGCCGGCCTGCTCGATCTCGACGCCGCCGATCTCACGCTCGGCGACCTTGTCGATCAGTTCCAGGATCTCTTTGAAATTCAAATTCGCTACCCCTCAAATGAGCTCGTCACGAAGAAGGTGCTTCGCTCTCGCAAGCTCGAAGCGCGCACGCCCGTAATTCCCGTCCGGCCGGAGGACCAGCAGGACGTAATACTCGGGGGTCACCGCGGACAAAAACGTGACGTACTTCTCGGTGACGAGCGCGAACTGTAGCACTTCTCCGGTGTTGAGCTCCGTGTTTGACAGGCGGATGGTCTTGATGAAACCGCCGAACTCGGCGCCGAGGAGCTCGAGGGGAATGGAACCGTCTCCGATCGTCTCCACCGCGATGCCGTCGAGTCCGATGAGACTCGCGGCGATCGTGCCGTCGACGCGATCGCGAATGCCTTCGAGGACTTCCTTAAACACGCCCCACCTCTCGCCGCGAGACTCTCGCAAGCCATTCTTCGAGCCGATCGACTCGCGGATCGCGCGATGAATCCGCCGGCGCCGGCGCTGCCACCGCCGCGACGACGAGCTCTTCGCGCGGAGCCTCGGTGATCACGACGTCCTCCTGCTCCACGACCGGTGTCTCTGCTTCGGGGAACGGGAGCTCCGTCGTCGCGAGCGGCGCGAAGACGTCCGCTTCGTCCGCGATCGGCTCCGGCAACACCGCGAGCGGTTCCGGCTCGGGCTCCGGCTCGAACTGCGGGATGACGTCTTCGACCGGCGCAGGAACTTCCGCCACGATCGGCGCAGCCTCGATCGAGAATCCCTCGGGCTCTTCGATCACGAGCGCAGCCGCGCTGTAATCGGGAGACGGTTCTTCGAACGGACTCTCGGAATGCGCGGCGAGCATCGGCTCCGCGTCGCCGGTTGCGATCGCTTGCGCCTCCGCTTCTTCCCACGACTCTTCCTGCACGGGCTCGATGAACGGCGCCGGCTCGTTGAGCTCTTTCTGCAATTGCTCGATCACGCCTTCGAGCTCTTCATCGGAGGGGAGCAGCGCGTGCACGAGCTTGTACTTCTTGATCGCTTCGACTTTTTCGCCGAGGCTCAGATAGGTGTCGGCGAGGAGACGCGCGGCGACGACGTTGCCGGGATCGAGCTGCATCGCTTTCGAGAACGGCTCGACGGCGTCGGCGTGCTTCTGCTGATCGCGCAGCACGCGGCCGAGGCTGACCCAGGCGGAAAGATACGTCGAGTGCACGACGAGTCCCGTGCGCAGGACCTGTTCGGCTTCGTCGAGCTTGCCCGCTTTACGCAGCTCCTCCGCGAGCGGATAGAAGAGACGGCTCTTCGGATCGGTCTTCACTCGAAACCGAAGCTCTTCGATTTTTGGGTTGTTCGCTGGCTGCGGAGGCATTGCTCAATCGATTCTATCGAGACGCAAACCGCCCCGGTGAGGGGGCGGTTTGCAAATCAAGGGATCAAAGATTCAAAGACTACGTGCCCGTACCTGCGAGGCACACGGAGATCGTCGGCTGCGCCGGGTCGTTCGTCGAGAACGTGATCGTTGCGGATCGCGGACCGACTGCGGCCGGATCGAACGTCACGGTGAACGAGCCGGCCTGTCCCGGCTGAATCGTCGCACTCGCCGGAGACACGGAGAACTCAGCAGCATTCGGACCCGTCGGCGCTCCGTGCGTCATGATGAGCGGCTGCGAGCCCG
>DATKFO010000570.1:0-4671 GCA_035544355.1 Thermoanaerobaculia bacterium | reverse complement strand
CAGTCGGTCGATAGCGACACCGCCGCGCCTTTCTCGATGAGCTTCCGCGCGGGCGCGTAACGATCCGACATCAGGAAGAAGCTCGTCGCGGGAAGCAGGTTCGCGACGGTGTCGGATGCGGCGAGTGCGGCGATGCCTTCGTCGGAGATGTACATCAGATGATCCGCGGATGCGGCGCCGAGTTGCGCTGCGAGGCTGGCGCCGTCGGTGTCGGAGAGCTCGTCGGCATGCAGGCGCGGGATCATTCCGAGCTCGACGCCGGCGCGGAGGACGTTTTCGCCTTGTTCGCGGGTGAAGACGCCGCGCTCGACGAATGCGTCGCAGAACACGGCGAGTTTTTCTTGCGCGACCGCGGGAAGGATCTCGGCGAGGATCGTCGAGAGATATTCGTGGCGCGCGGCTTCGCTGCCGCGGCTTTCCGGCGGGAACTCATGTGCCGCGAGACACGTCGGCACGAGGCGCACCGGTGACGTCGCATTCGCGCGGCGAATCGCGCGGAGTTGTTTGAGCTCGCTCTCTTTGTCGAGGCCGTAGCCGCTCTTCGCTTCCGCGGTCGTCGTGCCGTAGCGCGCCATCGTCTCGGCGCGCGCGAGCACGTTGCGCACGAGCTCTTCTTCATCCGCTTTGCGCGTCGATCGCACCGTCGACGCGATGCCGCCGCCGGACGCGGCGATCTGTTCGTACGTCTCGCCCTGCAATCGCCGATTGAATTCCGATTCGCGAAATCCGGCGAACGGGATGTGCGTGTGCGAGTCGACGAAGCCCGGCACCGCGGTCGCGCCGCGCGCGTCAAAGTCTTCGTCGATCTCGAGCGGGTTGTCGCGCTCGGGGCCGATGTACGCGAAGCGGCCGTCGTCGATGACGATGACCGCGTTTTCGTAGGTGGTGAGGTTGCGCATCGCCGCGCCGCGCGCGGCGGTGCGGCCGGTGGGGGTCGCGATTTGCGAGAGGTTGCGGATGAGGAGCGACATGATTTTTAGCTAGCCCCGCGGCGTGAGCCCGGGGCCACTCGGGACGCGGCTGCCAATGTTGCAAAGCCCGCTGGGTTCATCGGCGGGCGACACTCGGGATTCGAAGCGTGTCGCCCGCCGATGAAGCCGGCGGGCTTTGTAAGCTTGGCCACCACATCGCGAGGGGCCCCGGGCTCACGCCCCGGGGCTACGTTTTGAGAACATGCTCGTGATCGGCAGCTCGTGCGCTTCCTGTTCGGCGTCGAGGGTCACCATCTGCTGGATCGTGTCGAGCGTCGCCTGCAGTTTGTTGCGCGCGCCTTTGCGCTCGAGCTTGAGGTCCTGAATCGCGCGCTCGAGGTCGCCGACGCGCTGCATCGCCTGCGAGACCAAGCGCTCCGCGAGCAGCTCGGCGTCTTTGACGATGAGCTCCGCTTCTTTGCGCGCGTTCGTCGTCAGGTCCTCGGCGACTTTCTGCGCGGAGAGGAGCGTGTCTTTGAGAATGCGCTCGCGGTTCGAGTGATCTTCGAGATCTTCGCGGAGGACGGCGTTCTCGCGCATGTAGCGATCGTTGTCGCGCACGAGCCGCTCGATCTCTTCGGCGACGAGGTGGAGGTACGCACGGACCTCGTCGGGGTTGTAGCCTTTGATCGATTTCGAGAAGGTCTGCTTCTGGATCTCGAGCGGAGTGAGGTTTTGCATCGCGGTCACCCTCCCGTCACATCACTTGGAGAGTATAAACGGCGTGGCAATGACCTCGACGACGCGGCGGATCAGCCAGATCACGAGCAGCAGCAGCAGCGGCGAAAAGTCGATGCCCGCCGTGTCGAAGCGGCGCAGGAAGCGGCGGAACGGACGGAGAAACGGGCGCGTCATGCGCTCGAAGATGTCGTTGATCTGTTCGAAGATGGTGAACGCCTGCCGGTGCCGCCAGCGGAACGACGTCATGCGCATGAACAACAGGATCCACGACAGCAGCACCCAGATGATGATGATCCACTCCACGGCGGCGAGCACGTAGAGCAGCGCTTCGAACACGATCCCGATCAGCTGGTTGCCCACATCATCCTCGGCTGCCAAAGATAGCGCGTCCGACGCGCACCATCGTCGATCCTTCTTCGATCGCCACTTCGAAATCGTCGCTCATGCCCATCGAGAGCTGCTCGAGAGCGAGCTCTTCACGCAGCTTACGCAGCTCGCGAAAGTACGGACGCATGGCATCCGCTTCGAGGAACGGCGGGATGGCCATGAGCCCGCGCAGATGCAGCGACGGAATCGCGCTGAGCTGTTTCACGAGCGCACCCGCATTCTCGGGCTCGACACCGTTCTTCTGCGCTTCGCGACCCACGTTGACCTCGATCAAAATCTCCTGCCGCTTTTTTTCCGCATCGGCCGCGCGCGCGATTTTTTCCGCGAGCTCGACCGAGTCGACGGCCTGGATCACGTCGAACAAACGCACGGCGTCTCTCGCCTTGTTCGATTGCAGGTGTCCGATGAGGTGCCAGCGCGCCGCGGTCTGCACGCCTGGTTTCTTGTCGCGCGCTTCCTGCACGCGATTCTCGCCGACGTCGGTGATGCCCGCGCGAATCGCAGCATCAACTGCCTCGGACGGAAAGGTCTTCGTCACCGCGATGAGGAGAACGTCGTTGCGATCGCGTCCCGCGCGCGCACAAGCAGCAGCGATGCGCGACTCGACGGCGCGCACGTTTTCGCGAATCGCTTCGGGATCGAGCATCAGCGTCGGCGTTCCACGGAACGTTCCACGGCGCGATCGATGCCAAGGTTCGCGAGGCGGTCGGCGTCTTTGTTGCCGGCGCGCAGCGTGTGGCGGATCGAGAAGTGCTTGAAATGCCGCACGAGCGTTTTCGCGCGCGTGAACATCGGAATCAGGTTCGGATGCTTCACGCGATAGATGCCGAGCATCTGCTTCACGAGCAGCTCGGAGTCCGAAATGATCTCGACTTCGGTCGCGCCTTCTTCTTTCGCGACGGCGAGCGCTTCGAGCAGGCCCGCGTATTCGGCGACGTTGTTCGTCGTCTTGCCGAGGTAGCCGCTGATCTCGATGATCTCGCCGGTGTCGGTCTTCATGAAAACGCCGTAGCCGGCCGGTCCCGGATTGCCACGGGACCCGCCGTCGATATGAGCGGTGACTTTCAGGATGCGGGTCTCCCCTCGAGGTAGAGGATGCGATGGCAGCCTTCGCACTCGACGAGGTCTCCGCGCTTGAGCGTCTGGTGCAGCGCGGGACGGATGCGCGTGCGGCACGAGCCGCAACTGTCGCTGATGACGCGCGCAACGGCGATGCCCTGCCGCTGTTTGAAGATGCGATCGAATTGATTTTTCAGCCGCGGCGGCAACGTCGCTTCGATCTGCGCAGCGCGCGCACGCAGCTGCTGCGCTTCTTCGCGCAAGTCGCCGAGCGAGTGTTGCCACTGCTCGTGTGCAGCGTCGTAGCGAGCTTTGAGATCGTCGAAGCCGGCGCGGCGCTCATCGAGCTGGCTCTGGATGCCGTCGGCGTCGGTCATGTTCTTCAGCGACGAATCCTCGAGCTCTTTCACGTGCTTGCGCGTGGCGTCGATCTCTTTCCACGCGGCGGCGTACTGCTGCTGATTCTTCACCTGCATGAGCTGGCCCTGATATTTCTTGAGCAGCTCCTGCTGATCGGTGAGCTCGCCGTCGACGCGGCGGCGCTCCTTGCCGAGGGTCTCGAGCTGCTGCTGCAATCGCGTCATTTCCTCGTTCGAGGTTTGAAACTCGCGATCGACGGCAGCGAACGACTCGGGCTTGACGCTCATCTGTTTCTCACGATCGGCGAGCTGCGAAAGGACGGTCTGCAGCTCCCAAAGCTTTTCCACGTCGCTCAACGATTTCCTCCAGAAACAAAAAAGGCGTTCCTCGCTCGGAACGCCTTGGCGGGTCGGATGCTCTCCGGCGCACGCATGGGACAACTAACGATGTTGAGAAGGTTCTTCTGCATCAATCTCTCTGGTGGGTCCACCAGGATTCGAACCTGGGACCTGCCGGTTATGAGCCGGTAGCTCTAACCGCTGAGCTATGGACCCGGACGGGCGATCATACACGACGAGTGGGCAGTTCGCAGTTCGCAGTTCGCAGTTGGCAGTTCGCAGTTTGCAGTGGGCGCCACCGCCTTCACTGCCTACTGCCAACTGCCCACTGCCTACTGAATCAACGCGCTTCCACGCGATCGCCGATTTCCATCACCAGGCGCATCGTCACGATCTTTCCGGTCGCGGTGTGCGCTTCGGTGGTGAGGATGCCGATCTCGCCGAGGACCTGGCGCGGCTGGCCGGAGATGATGCTCTCGCGATACACGGTCAGGAAATCGCCGGGCTGCAATTGATCTTCGCGGCCGAGGTTCACCTGCACGAGATTTCCTTCGGCGAGACCGAGGTCCCAGTCCTGCGAGTCGATGATGAAGCCGGCGGCGCGGCCGCTCGGAGGATCGCACCATGCGGGCATCTCGGGCACGCGCGCGATCGGAATCGGAATGGCCGGCAGCGGTTTGAGTCGCGCGCCGAGGTGGATCTCGCGGCACGACTGCGTGACGATCGCGCGCGACGTGGTTTCTTCCGCGCAGACGATGCGGATCTGTCCCTGATAGTTGTAGTGCTGTCCGAGGAGCTCGCCCGTGCGCGGGTGAAGAATGAGATCGCCCGGCTCGACGGCCATGTACGTTTCGCCGGCGACGAGTCCCGTCGCG
>DATKFO010000569.1:0-2181 GCA_035544355.1 Thermoanaerobaculia bacterium | reverse complement strand
GGCAAATCGCGCTCGCGAAAAAAACCTTTGAGCACGCCAAGGCCACGCGTGTTCGCGAACGTGAACGGCGGCAGCGTGCCGTCGGCGAGCGGCGGCGCCCATTGATCGTCGGGCTCGGTGTCGATCGTGAAGACGAGACTCGGTGTCATGGCAAATGCCTCGCGATGCGCTCGAGATCGGCGTGGTCGAGGTCCTGATGAATCGGCAGACAAAGAATGTTCTCGCGCATCGCACGCGTCTCCGGAAATCGCCCGGCGTCGAACAGCGGATGATGAAACATCCCGAAGATGAATGTGTCGATGTGTTGCTCCTGCAACTCGCGCCACAATTTCTTGCGATCGCGGACAACGATCGGCAGAAACAGCGGACATGCGTCGTCGTGCAGCGGCGGCGCGTTGCCGATCAGCGCGGCGAGCCGCTGGTAATTGTGCCGGCGTTTCTCGCGGACGAAATCGGGATCGATGCGGCGGATCAGCGCGAGCGACGTGCGCGAGATGCCGCGGCCGTATTGCCACGCGCCTTCGAAGATGCGTCGCTCCGCGTTCGCGGCGAGCTCGTCGAAGCGATGCGCGTCGTTGTAGTACGGCTTCCGCGCGTGCTGCGCGATCCACATTCGCGGCGGTGACGTGACCGCGCCGCGCATCGCGCCACCGTCCGCGGTGCCGAGCGTTTTGTACAAACTAAACGTTGCCGCGTCGCCGAGCGTGCCGACGTTGCGCGTGAGAAATGCGTGCGAGCAGTCTTCGATAATCGGCACATCGAGCGCGGGGATGCGCTGCGGGAAACCGAAGTAGTGAATGACGAGCACCGGTCCCGGCTCCGCGCGCACACCGCGTGCGAGATCGTCTTCGTCGATCGTGAAATCGGAATTGATGCGATAGAAGCGCGGCGTGAGTCCTGCGTCGCATGCCGCGCGCACTTCCATCCCGCAGTGAAACGACGGCATCCAGACGACGCCGGTGAATCGCGCGAAATACGCGTGCAGCGCGTCGCGCGAAAAATGAAACAGGCTCGGGGCGATCGCGAGCTCTTCGTGCATCCGTTGCGACGGCGTTCGCGCGAGCAATGTTGCGGACGCGTGCGGATACGCGGCGATCGGCTTCACCACGACTCCGCGATCTCGCGGCGAATCGTCGCCTCGTCCGATTCGAGCAGGCGCGCGATGAGCGTCGGCTCGCGTAGCGCGTCCGGCAGCGCGCCATGTTTTTTGCGCACGGCCTCTGCGAACGGGCCGTTCGCGACGGGACTGCAGCTGCACAGGAGATTGGGCACGTGGTTTTCGCCGAACACGCGGCGCATCACGTGCGCGAGCACGAGCGAGTAGCGGATCGAGCCGCGGCCGTTGATGATGCCGCCGAGGCCGAGGCGGAAGAGGAAGATCGGCGCGAAGACGTCGAGCGACCAGCGTCCTGCGTGATCACGCAGAAATTGTTCGGCGTTGCCGATTTCCGACAGGCGCACCGGCCGGCGAAATCCGTTCTCGTCCGCGATCGCGAGCGGCACATGATCGCGATCCTTCACAGTGAAGTGCGTCTCGCGATCGACATCGATCGCAAGCGCCTCAGCCACACTCTCCGCGACGAGCACGCGATTCGCGATGAAGATCTCCAGCGTCTCGGCGATCGACGGAAGATGGTTCTCCAGAAGGTCGCTCAGCGACACGAGCGGGAGTTGATATCCGAGGCGGCGAAAGATGCGGGTCGACCAGCGCGTGTTGAACTCGCCGGCGCTGCGCGAGCTGGTGCGCGCTTCTTCGTAATCGTGCAGAAGGACGCGAAGACGATCGAATGCGGATTTGCGATCGAGCGGCACGACCTTCGCCGTGCATGTGATCGTCGCCTTGAGCTTTTCCTCGAGCGCGCAGAGCGTTTCCTTCGACGGCGGCGGCACGAAGCGCAGGTCCTTCCCTGCATGCACGCGCAACGACGGTTGGAAGGGAAAGCGGAGGATGCCATCGCGCGCGGCGACACTCGGCAGCTCGGTGCGCGCGAGCCACGGATCGGATCCGAGCGGCGCGTAATCGGCGAACGCGTAGAAGCCTCCGGCGCGCTCGACGGCGTCGAGCTTCGCGAGCACCGCGGGGTAGTAGTCGACGTACGGCTGCTGCCCGCCGAACACGCGACCCGTTCCGACGCGTGAAGTGAACGCGTCGAAGTCATCGACGGCGCACGCTTCATCGAT
>DATKFO010000568.1:0-3039 GCA_035544355.1 Thermoanaerobaculia bacterium | reverse complement strand
CCAGCCGTCGTAACGAACGCACTCACGAATCCTGCCGGTCAAGAACGGCTCCCATTCGATGTGGAGAGTCTGACGGAGATCCGCGGCATCATCACGGGCGAGTGGACGAGCAAGGAACGATGGATATCCGCTCAGGTGTTCGACCGTCGCCGCCTGCTCTCCCCAACATCCTTCAGCCTCTTGCACGAACATGGCACGTTCGTGCGGCTCCATGAACCCGGCCTCATCCTCGATTGGCAACTCGCAGCGGTGATCGACGGCCAACGCTTGGTTTTCCATTCGTTCAACATCGTGCGTCGGCTTTTCAACATGATGCCGTATTTTGCCGAGGCGACGGATCAGCAGGTTCGTGACCTCGCGACACATCACGCTGTTCACGTGGAGAATGTGGACACGTTCGTCCAGGACGCTGACACGTGGACGCGCAAGAAGATCGCGCTCATCGAGCGATCGGACATCCTCAACACTCAGAAGCCACGCCAAGTCGCGAAGGTCGCTGCGGAGTACGGCCTTCAGGTGGAGATCGCGAAGATCGGCGGCAAGGACAAGATATCCATCCCACCCGAAAAGAAAGAAATGAAGGCGGTTCTCCAGTTTCTCGACGAAGACTATTTCACGTCGTCACTCACCCATACGCAGTTCGTCACGAACTCGAAGCGCAAGCTGACCGTCAAGCCCTAAAGGCGATCCACCAGAGTGACGAAGTCGTTTGCGCGATTCGGTGGCTGATCTTGCGATTCTCGCTCCCACCTTCGGCTGACCAGCCCGACTCGAGTTGGGCGCTACGCATTCGCTCGAAATCGCGCTGAATCTCATCGCGTTCCCATCCACAATGACTCGCCTCTCGGATGTGTGGCCCGCGCTGGAACGCGTCGCGCGCGAAGAAGGCGTCGCCTACCTCGGCGCGAGCGACCTCGAAGACGCGCACGCCTCGCTCTTCACGGAATGGCTCGCGCGCGGACATCACGCGTCAATGTCGTACCTCGCGAAAAACGCCGCGATCCGCACGCATCCGCGCGAGCGCTTTCCGTGGGCGAAATCCGTCGTCGTGATTCTCGTGCCGTACGCATCCGAGCGTCCGCACGCAGCGGAAGACGCGCTCAGTCATCGCATCGCGCGCTACGCACTCGGCGACGACTACCACGAAGTACTCGACCGCATCCTCCGCAAATGCGAAGACGCGTTGGGCGGCGCGAAGTCGTGGCGCTACGTCGACACCGGTCCGCTCTCCGACCGCGCCCTCGCCGCCCAAGCAGGCCTCGGATGGATCGGCAAGAACGGCATGCTCATCACCGAAGAGCACGGATCGTACTTCTTCATCGGCACGCTGCTGACCGCACTCGAAAACGACATCAACGCAAACGAAGTCGCCGATCGCTGCGGCGCGTGCACGCGCTGCATTGATGCGTGCCCCACGAATGCAATCCTTCCCGATCGCACCGTCGCATCATCGCAATGCATCAGCTACGCAACCATCGAACATCGCGGCGCACTCGACCCCTTCGTCGCCTCACACCTCGAAGGCAACGCCTTCGGCTGCGACATCTGCCAGGAAGTCTGCCCCTGGAATCACGCACCCGCTTCGCCGCATCCATCCTTCGTCGCGCGCGACGAATACCGAGCAACTCCAATCACCGACCTCCTGCGCTTCGCGCAATCCGACTTCTCCGCCCTCTTCCGCAAAAGCGCCATCAAACGCGCCAAGCTCGAAGGCATGAAGCGCAACGTGCAGGCGTTGACAGCGTCGGAGAGCCGAGGGATGCTGAAAGCATGAGCAAGCAGGTGACGGTGGAGGAGCTGGTCGCGAACATCGAGCAGCATCTCGACGATGTGAAGAACGGTGAGGCGATTGACGTGGTCGAGAGCGGTCGAACGATCGTCGAAATGAAACCGCCTCTTTCCGGTGTCCGTTGGCCCGATCCGTCACGACGTCTTCAGGACGTCGATCCTGGTCCGCGTCCCAAGAAACTCGTCACCGACCCTGCTCAGCTCATCATCGATGAACGTGAGTACGAGCGCTCCGGCAAGAAGCACGGTTTGTGATCGCGTACATCGACGCATCCGTCCTGCTTCGAGTCATCCTTCGCCAGAAGCCAATCCTCTCCGAGTGGGATGAGCTTCACGCGGGCGTGTCCAGTACGCTACTGCGTGCGGAATGCTTTCGCGCCCTCGATCAACTCTGGCATCGGCACGAGCTCGACGAAAATGAGCTCGCGGCGAAGCGAACCGTCGTCGCCGACTATCTCAGCAGAATCGCGATTATCCCGATCGATGACCAGGTCATCGAGATTACGACACGATCACTCCCATCTTCGCTGGCAACACTCGACGCCATTCACCTCGCGAGCGCAATGATCTACCGCGACGCACAACCTGAAGATGAACCGCCGATCTTCATGGCCACACACGATCAACAACTCGCGAAGACGGCACGCATGTTGGACTTCCGCGTCATCGGATCTCCGTGATGCTCACCAATCACTCGAAGGCACGAAGCGCAACGTCGAGGCGTTGACAGCGTCCGAGAGCCGAGGGATGCTGAAGCTATGAGCAAGCAGGTGACGGTGGAGGAGCTCGCGGCTAATCTCGATGCTCATCTCGATGACGTAAAACGCGGCGAGACGATCGTCGTGGTGGACGGCGACAACGAGATCGCGTCCATTGAGCCGCCGAAACGCAAAGGGCTCAAGATCATTCGCCACGATCCTGCGTTGCAGTTGCAGGATTTCAAACCCGGCGCACCGCCGAAGCGGATGGAAGCTCAAGGCGCAGATTGGCTCATCGAAGAACGCGAACGCGAGCGCTCCGGCAAGAAGTACGGCAATGACACCGCGAACGAAGATCGAGACAAACGTTGATCGGATAAACGCATGGGCAAGCAGGATCGATATCCAGATGGCAACAGTCCGCGTTCAAAGAGCTCCGGTGTTCCCTACCCATTTCGCGACTTCGATTTCGGAACTCGCCCGAAAAATCTGAAGACCGATCCCGCCGAGCTGATCATCGAAGAGCGTGAACGCGAACGCTCCGGCAAAAAGT